>JAIWOB010000129.1 GCA_020217065.1 Chloroflexota bacterium
TGGGAGTTCTTTCAGCGGGAGCCGTTTCAATTGATTGTGACCGACTGGATGATGCCCCGCCTCGACGGACCAGGGCTGATACAAAAAGTCCGCGCCGCTCAGGAGAGATACGTCTATATCATCATGCTCACCGCCATAGACGAAAAGCCCAAGGTGGTCATGGGGCTGGAGGCGGGCGCCGACGAATACCTGACCAAGCCCTTCAACAAGAACGAGCTTCTAGCGCGGATTGCGAGCGGCAAGCGTATCCTCACCCTAGAGCGGCAACTCACCGAGGCGCGCCAGCAGGTGGAAGTCCTTGCCAGGCATGACGGGCTGACGGGTTTGCTGAACCGCAGGTCAATCGAGGAATGCGCTGAGGCGGAGTTCAAGATGACCGCCCGCAAAGAACGCCCAATGAGCGTCATCCTGCTCGATGTGGACCACTTCAAAAACGTCAACGACCAGTTTGGACACGCCGCCGGCGACCAAACCCTGCGACAAATAGCAAAGACGCTCAAGGAAAACTTACGCGATTATGACCGCGTCGGACGATGGGGCGGCGAGGAGTTTATCCTTATCCTGCCGGACACCGAATTGAAAGACGCCGTTAAAGCGGCGGAACGCCTCAGGACGCAAATAGAGCAAACGGAAATTCCGTTGGAAAACGAAAAGACGATTTCCGTCCGCGTCAGTCTTGGGGTGGCTTGCACAATTGACGGCTTCCCGTCCCTCTCGAAGTTGATTGACGCCGCCGACCAGGCGCTGTATAAGGCGAAACAAAACGGACGCAACCGCGTCTGCGTTTTTGGAGAAGAGTAAACATGCCCGCTCCCTGGTATCATAAGACAAGCCTTTACCAAATTTATCCGCGTTCGTTTTACGACAGCGACGGCGACGGCGTCGGCGACATCAAGGGGATTCTGCAAAAACTGGACTACATCCAAGGGCTCGGCTTCGAGACGATTTGGTGCTCGCCCTTCTTTTCTTCGCCCCAGGCGGATTTCGGTTACGACATCTCGGACTACGCCGGCATCGCCCCCGAATACGGCGTCCTGGACGACGCGCTGCGCCTCATCGAGGAAGTCCACCGGCGCGGGATGAAAATCATCTTCGACATGGTTCTAAACCACACTTCGGACCAGCATCCCTGGTTCAAAGAGTCGCGTTCCTCGCGCGATAACCCCAAAGCCGATTGGTACATCTGGCGCGACAAGCCTAACAACTGGAACAGCATCACGGGCGGCAGCGGCTGGCATTTCGCCGCCGAGCGCGGACAATATTTCTGGAGCAGTTTTCTTCCCTTTCAGCCCGACCTGAACTACCGCAATCCCGAAGTAAAGCGAGCCATGTTTGATATCGTCCGCTTTTGGCTGGGCAAGGGCGTGGATGGGTTCCGCCTCGACATTTTCAACGTCATCTATAAAGACGCGCAATTCCGCAACAACCCCTTCTCCTTCAAGTTGATTCAGACCGAAGACGACCCGTCGGGATTTTTCCAAGAGGCAAAATACACGGCGAACCAGGCGGAGAGTTTTCAATTTGCGCGGGAGCTCCGTAAAGTCGCCGACGAGTTTGGCGAAAAACTTCTCCTTGGGGAAGTCACCGGAGACCGCGCCATCATCCGCAAGTTTTTAGGAGAAGAAACCAACGACGGCTTGGGACTGGTCTTCGACTTTGGAATGCTCGATTTCAAATTCACGGCGGATTACTTCGGCAATCTAATTAAAGAAATGGAAAGGCATTATCCCGAACCGTTCGCGCCGGTTTACGTCTTCAGCAACCACGACAGGCACAGAAGCGCGCACCGTCTGCGCGGGGACCTTCGTAAAGCGAAACTGCTCCACCTGCTGCAATGGACTGCGCGCGGAACGCCTTGCATGTATTACGGCGAAGAGATTGGAATGACGAATTTTCCCCAGCCTTTCCGCTCCGCGCTCGACCCCGTTCCGCATAAATTCAAACGCATCCCGCGCTTCGTCTTCGACGGGCTTGGACTGCTCATCAACCGCGACGAAGTCCGCACGCCGATGCAATGGGATGAAACAAAGAACGCGGGGTTTTCTTCGGCTGAAACAACCTGGCTGCCCGTGCATGAAAATTACAAGTCAATCAACGTCGAGCGCGAGGACAAAGACAAAAACTCATTGCTCAACGTCGTCCGCGCGCTGGGAAAACTTCGCAAAGAGAACGCGGTTTTGCGGGAAGGTTCGCTCGAACTCATGAACGGACTGCCCGGCGGCGTACTTGGATATGCGAGGAAATTGGGCGACGAGAGGGCGGTCGTTTTGCTTAATTTCGACGAGCGGGCAAAGGAAATCCCCTTGGAGCGTTCGGGATGCCTTCTCAAATTATCGGAAGCGGATGAGATAAAAGAAAAAGCCGTTCGGTTGAACGGCTTGAGCGGGATAGTTGTCAAGTAGCGGCGGCGGATTACGCTTTTCCGCTTTACTTCAATTTTTCTTCCAGAACGTTCGGCAATTTAGCGAACGCTTCTTTGGCGTTTCCGGTCAGGCTTCCCTGCGCCAGGTTGGGACGTCCGCCGCCTTTTCCGCCGATGCCCAGGATAAGGTCGCCAGCCTTTAGCCCGCGCTTAACCGCGTCTTCCGTCACAGCCGCAATCACAACGGAGCCGGTCGTTAAAACAACCGCGCCATTCTTCGGGTATTTCTCGCGGAATTTGTCGGCAAGGGAACGCAGGGTTTCCACGTCGGCGTTGGGGATTTCCGCGCCTAGAACGTTCACGTCCTTAATCCGTTGAACGTTGGCAAGTTGGTCGTTAAAAGCCGCGAAAGCCGATTGCGAACGAAGGTCTGCGAGTTTCTTTTTGAGGTCGGAAACTTCGTCCTGTAAGGCTTCCACTTTCGCGGGGACTTCTTCCACGCTTGACTTCAACGCGCCCGCAGCCTGCTTCAGCGTTTTGAAGCGCTTCTGAATCAACTCGTAAGCGCCGCGCCCCGTCACCGCCTCGATGCGGCGAATCCCAGCCGCCGCCGAGCCTTCGCTGACAATAAGAAACGCGCCGACGTCAGACGTGCGCTCAAGGTGCGTGCCGCCGCAAAGTTCATAAGAATATCGTTCGTTCTCATCTTCAAGAATGGAAATGGTGCGGACAGTCTCGCCATACTTCTCGCCAAAGAGCGCCATCGCGCCTTCCTTGCGGGCTTCATCCAGCGGCTTGATTTCCTTGTGGACGGGCATGTCGGCGGCGACCGCCTCATTGACCAATTTCTCGACGCGCTCGATTTGCTCGGAAGTCATGGCTTCGGGGTGGGTAAAGTCGAAGCGCAGATGAGTCGGCGCGACAAGGGAGCCCGCCTGCCGCGCATGCTCGCCGAGGACTTCATGCAGGGCTTTGTGTAACAGATGCGTGGCGGTGTGATTCCGCATGATGTCGTGACGGCGGACCATATCCACCTCGGCGACGGCTTTGTCGCCGACCTTAGGATGCCCCGAAATGACCTGCCCGACATGAGCGATGACGCCAGCGGCGGCGCGGCGGACGGCGGACACTTCAATCTCCCAATCCTTGCCGCGAATATATCCCTCATCGCCAACCTGACCGCCCGCTTCGATGTAGAAACCAGTCTTCGGCAGGATGACTTCAACCTGGTCGTCGAGGGACGCAGAAGAAACCGACTCGCCGTTGACAATCAACGCGAGGATTTCGCCCTCTACCTTTGCGCTGGTATAGGGGTCGTACTCCACGCCGCGCTCGTCCAACTTGCCCCTTGCCTGCAAATCTTTCAAAATGCCCGCAAAAAATTCTGAATCTTCGCCGCCCAGTTTGCCCATCGCCTTCCCGCCGCCGGAAGCCGCGCTATGTTCTTCCTTGGCGGCGTGAAAGCCCGCTTCGTCAACGTCAAGACCCTGTTCGCGGGCAATATCGCGGGAGATTTCAAAGGGCAAGCCGTAGGTGGCGTACAGGTCAAAGGCTTTGCGTCCGTCGAGGACTTTGGCGTTTGCGGCGCGAAGTTCAGAGAGGAGATTCTCCAGATGGGCGGCGCCAGCCTCCACCGTGCGCGCAAAACGGATTTCCTCGCGGGTGAGGTTGTCCAAAATTGTGGCGCGATTCTTTTCCAATTCGGGATAAAAATCTCCATACTGGGCGATGACCGCCTCCGCAACTTTGGCAAGGAACGGCTCTTTAAGACCAATCTTCGCGCCAAAGCGGGCGGCGCGGCGGACAACCATCCGCGTAATATAGTTGCGTCCGCCGTTGCCGGGGACAACGCCGTCGGCGATGAGAAAGGCGGCGCCTCGAACATGGTCGCAAATGACGCGGTAGGGCGTGAAGTCGGCAAGCATTTCCGCTTCGCTGTGACCGGTGAGAGAGCGCAGGACCTCCAACGAACCGCTAAAGAGGTCGGTCTTGTAGTTGGAGTCGACCCCTTGCAGTACCGCGACAATACGCTCGAAGCCCATGCCCGTGTCCACATGTTTGGCGGGCAGAAGTTCAAGGCGGCCGTCGTCGAACAGGTTGTATTGGATAAAGACGTTGTTCCAGAGTTCGAGGAAGCGCGTGCATTCGCCGTTGACTCCGCAGCGATGCGGCTGCCCGCGCAGGTTATCGCGCTCTTCGCCGAGGTCAATGTGGATTTCGGAGCAAGGTCCGCAGGGACCCGTTTCAGCCATCTGCCAGAAGTTTTCCTTGCGCCCGAAGAAGAGAACGTGAGACGGGTCAAAACCGGGCTGGCGCTTCCAAATTTCCGCCGCTTCGTCGTCGCGCGGAATGTTGCCTTTGTCGTCTTCAAAGCAGGTGGCGTAAAGCCTATCTTTGGGCAATCCCCAGACTTCGGTGAGCAATTCCCACGACCAGGCGATGGCTTCCTTCTTGTAATAATCGCCAAAAGACCAATTGCCGAGCATCTCAAAAAAAGTGTGATGGGTATCGTCGCGTCCCACGTCTTCGAGGTCGTTATGCTTGCCCGCCACGCGCATACATTTCTGGGAATCCACGGCGCGGGTATAGGGCTTTTTGTCCGTGCCGATAAAAACGTCCTTGAATTGCACCATGCCCGAATTGGTGAACAGCAGCGTGCTGTCGCCGCCCGGCACAAGGGACATGGAAGGCACGGCGGTATGCCCGCGCTCGACGAAGAAATCAATGAAATCCTGGCGAATCTGGTTGCCTGTTAGTTTTTTGCTCATAGAACGCTCCGAGTTTTGATGATGACTGGCGAATTATACCAATCAAAGGAAAGGATGAAGAATCAATTGTGAAAGATGAAAATTGTAGGGCGGGTCGTCCCTGCGACAAATAAAAAAAAGCCCCGAACCTGTCGGTTTCGGGGCTTAAGTTTCTTTGCGCAGTCTCAAGCCGTGACAGGTTCGCAGAACGCGCGCGCAGCGGCGGCGGCTTGAGCGGCGGAATTGAGAGAATAGCCTTTTGTCTTCATAGAGTAAATTATACCACGCGCGAAAATAACGACAGCCCTGAAAGACACGGCTTTCCTAAAATTCAAGCGTTTGCATGGAACGGGGCAAACCCGTCGTCCATTTTACCAACACGCTTCCAATTCGCCGGCGCAAATCGGAAGGTAAGTTATCCGCTCAGGACCGGAAGAAGGGCGGGTTCTTTCAGCCCTGAGGTTTTCCTTCGCTCTGCGATTTAATTGGGATGTATCAGCAGGACCGGAATGCGCGAGGCGTGGACCACCTCTTCCGCTACGCTGCCTTTCAACAGGCGCTGGACGCCAACCCGCCCATGAGTGGACATGGCGATTACGTCGGCGTGCGTTTCCTCCGCAGCCTCCACAATCGCGTCTGGAATGGAGCCATCGCGCATGAGCACGGCGACTTTCACGCCTTCCTTCCGCAATTTGGAGACTTCCGTCTCCATGTACTCCAGCGCTTCTTTCTTGATTGAATCGGAAATCATCCTGCATTCGCCCTCGTCGCGGTGATAGAAGTTCGGGTCGGGCGTCACCGCCACCCGCAGGAGAACAAGTTCTGCGCCTTCGGATTTTGCAAGGGCTTGGGCGTGAGGAAGCGCCGCTTCCGCCAGCGGCGTGCCGTCAAGGGGAACGAGAATCTTCTTATACATGTCACATCTCCTTTCCGCAAAAAGGACATGCTACCGCTTATTCATCGTCCCGCAGGGTTTCCCCCAGGGCAGGGTATGGTTTCGTCAAATTTTCAGCAGGCTTTGCCTGCGGGACACTCCGCGTGAAGAAGCGAACATGTCCATATTTAATTTAGCAAAACGCGAACGGGAATTCAAGTGACGGTTGTCACTATCGCAACGGCAAGTCGCCAAAGACGGCAAATGCTTGCAATATCAATACAAAACGCCGAGAAGCCCGCGCCGCGGGATTGATTTTGACCTCAAATCCGGTAAACTATATGTGAAATTGGAGGCGCAAATGAGCAGAATAAGAATGGAGAGACGAAGAAAAGTAACCGCTTTTACGCCGGTTTACGATGTCCGCGCCAATCTCCTGTTGGGTTACCTGGGCGACCTGACGCTCAAAGGCGCACTGCTGGTCAGCGAAAAACCCATCGAGGCTGGGCGGACGATGACGCTGGCGATTGATTTCCGCGACGCCCCCGACGCCCCTCCCGCGCGCATGACGGTTTCCGCCCGAGTAGCGTGGTGCAAACTGGAGGAGCGCCGCACTTACTACAATGTCGGCATGGAATTTTTGGAAATAACGGACGAAAACAGGCGATTGATTGAGGACGCTTTGGCAAAATTCGAATTCAGCCTCAAAAAACCCAAGACAACCGCATAATTAATTCCCCCTTTATTCCTAAATTCAACTTCGAACCCGCGCCAGGCGTTATACTTGGCGCGAGTTTTTACTTTAGAAAAAAGGAGAGAGCGACGTGAAAAAACGGTTTATTTCCCTCGCCATAGCGGCGTTAACGTTCGCCGCGCTGGCATGTAATATGGGCGCAACCCCGCCGCCCGCAACGCCGTCCCTGCCGGACGGGAACGCTACAGACGAATCCATTCCGACGCCGGCGGAATTCCCGCTGGAATCCCAACCCGCTGGAGAATGCGCCAATCCATATCTGCCTGTCGTCACAGGCGCGAGTTGGAGCTACAAAATGACAGGCTCCGCTTCGGATACGTTCACGCGCAGCATTGTCGCGGTTGACGAAAAAAGTTTCACCGACCAGGATGTCTTCGACGTCGGAGTCGCCCGTCAGGGAAAATGGGAATGCGAAAGCGGAAATTTGAAAGCGCTTAATCCCTCGAACGGCGTTTCTTCCAGCGTTAATACCGAAAACCTCGCAGTGGATTTTCAGACGACCGCCTCCAGCGGAGTCACTTTGCCGGCGGCAATCCGTCCGGGCGACGCCTGGGAGCAGGCTCTTACGTTGGAAGGCTCTCAAACCGTGGACGGGCTGGAAATGCCCGCGAAGAACGACCTCAAGAATACATGCAAAGCCGTGGGTTTAGAATCGGTGAGCGTAGAGGCTGGAACCTTTAACGCCATGCGGGTTGAATGCGTGACGACAATGTCCTTGTCGCTTAACATGCAGGGCGTTCCTCTCGACATGACGCTAACCCTGAATGGAATAAACTGGTACGCCGAAAATATCGGAATGGTCAAATCAACGTCCAGCGGGCAGGGCTTCGAAAGCGTCATCGAGCTGCTTTCTTACTCCATCCCATAGAGCGTCAAGCCTGAGCGCGGCGTCGGAAGCGGAAAGCCCGCGCCGCGCAGGCAATTTATCCCAAATAATCTCGCGGGCTAAGCCCCAAAAGACCCAATGTGCGTCGAAAAACTTTCAACCGACCGCTTAATTCATGTTGTCGAATTTTGCGTTCAACACCGTTTCGACGGATTCGAAATAAGAATAGACGGGAACGACAGAAGGCGCTCCGCCCTCTTCGAGGCTCCGAAGCGTTTCAAAATTCGGATTTAAAATCGCCATCTTTCCCCCGCGGCTTAAAATTGTTTTTGCAGCCTTTAGCAGCAAACGGACGCCGGCGGACGAGATAAAATCCACCTCAGACAAATCTACAACCGCGCGGACATCTTCGCCCGTAAGGAATGCGAAAAAATCGAACTCTATCTGGCTCGTTCCCGCCGCGTCCATCCTGCCGCGAAGGGCGATTACCTTTATGCCGCCAACCGTTTCCTTCCGATAAATTTCCATAGGTCCGCCTGTATTTGAAATTTTGGACGATTATATTAAGATTGTCCGCGCTTGTTGTTAACAAAAGGTTATGATTCTTCCCGCGCGCGGGGAAAATCGCATCCCGTTAAAGCGCCAATAAGTCCGAAAAAATAAAAATAAATCGCTTAAAAATTGACATCCCTACGGAAAAAGTATAGAATTACAAGAAACAAAGCGTAATCTGCATCGCCAAAATCTCAAGTCGTTCGTTGTCAGGCAAAGAGAAAGTCGCACGGCGTAAAGGGGTAGAAAAACGTCAGGCAAAGGCTGGCGAAACGCCCGGTTTTTGTCGTTAAATTTTTTGGTTCGGCGGAGGAGAAAATGTCCCTATCAAAAATTGCGTCGTTGGTTTTTCTTATCCTGCTTGTCGCAGCGTCTTTATCCGGCTGCCAGCCAAACGCCCCCGCGCCGTCGGAACAAAAAAATATCACCATCATCATTCCTGAAGACCCGCCTTCCTTCAATCCGGTCATCACCGACACCGGTTATGACTCGCTGGTTATGGAATTGGTCATGCTCGGCTTGAGCGACATTGACGCGGAGGGCAACGTCTTCCCCGAACTTGCCGCCGAACTTCCCACTATCGAAAACGGCGGCGTGGTCGCAGACGAAGACGCCGGCGCGATGAGCGTGACCTGGAAGATGCGCCAAGACGTTCAATGGGCGGACGGAAAACCCGTCACCGCGGACGACGTAATTTTCACCTATGAGGCGATTGTCAACCCCGAAACGGGCGGTTGGATTGCGGGGATTGACTACATTGACAGCGTGGAAAAAATTGACGATTACACCTTCACGATTCACTACAACGCCATCTACCCCGGCTACCTGACCCAGTTCGGCGGCGAACAAGTGGTCATCTGGCCCGCTCACTATTGCGACGCCTCGCAAGGCTTTGCCGCCTGGGACTGCGCCCGCAAGCCGTTGAGCGATGGTCCCTTCATTCTTTCGGAATGGGTAAACGGCGACCATATGACCTTCGTCCGCAACGACAACTACTTCGAGAAAGACAAGCCGCAAATAGACAAAATCACCGTCCGCATTGTGCCAGACCAATCGGTACGCAAGACCATGCTCATCAACGGCGACGCCGACCTCGACATGTGGACCACCGAACAAATGATTCACGACCTGAAGGACGAGCCGAATGTGGAAGTCAGCCTCAGCCCGTACAACCGCTGGGTAATGCGCATCTTTTTCAACCTTGCGGCAAAGGGGACCACCGACCCCGTTGCGACCCCTCACCCAATTCTCTCCGACCTGCGCGTGCGGCAAGCCATCCGTGCCGCGATTGACGTGGACACCATCTCGAAGGAATTCTTCCTCGGCTACGCCAAACCAACCTGGACGGAATTCTTCCGCCCGCCCTATGAATGCGACATCCCGCGCCCCAGCTATGACCCCGCCGCCGCAGCCGCCCTGCTGGACGAAGCCGGCTGGAAAGACACCGACGGCGACGGAGTCCGCGAGTGTCGTGGCTGCTCAACCGCCGAAGAAGGCTATAAAATGGAGATGGAGTTCATCACCTACGCCGAGTACGGCGAGCCGCTTCAACTGACCCAGCAATTCATCGCCGAAGGACTGGGGAAAATCGGCGTCAAACTCAACCTGACCGTGGTCGAAGGCAGCGTGCTTTGGGCGGCTTCCACCGACGGCGGCATTGAACAAAGCGGCAATTTCGACATGGATATTTGGGACGACGGCTATCCCGGCCTAGACCCCACCGATTTCCTCTGGGGATATTACTCCACAGAAGCCGCCGTGCCGGACGCCGGCTACAATTATGGCAGGTGGTCCAACGAAAAATTCGACGCCCTGCTCAGCGAAGTTTACACATTGGACGAAGAAGTCCGCAAGCAAAAATTCTGCGAGATAGCGGAAGTTTTGG
>JAIWOB010000130.1 GCA_020217065.1 Chloroflexota bacterium
AAGCGGAGCTGCCCGACCTTCTGCTCTTCACCGCCACCAATGGCGACGCCCATTCCGTCCGTTTGCAGGGCGTTCAATCTTCAACAAACGATTTGGTCACCTGGAACGCCGCCGACTGGACGCTGAAATAAATGGCAACGTACATCGCCCGGCGCTTGATTCAAACCGTTGGACTGCTGTTTATCTTAAGCGTTTTGTTGTTCGCGCTGGTCAACCTTGCGCCGGGCGGTCCCCTCGCCGGCCATGGACAAAGCCGTCACATCAACCCGGCGAAAATCGAATTGCTGAAACGCCAGTTCGGCTTGGATAAACCGCTTCCTATGCAGTACCTCATCTGGCTGGTCGGCAACGATTGGATGCAGGTGGACGCGGACGGAGACGGCGCGCTGGACAGTTACGGCGCACGCTTGGGAATCCTGCGCGGCGATTTCGGTTTTTCGTTCCGCACCCGACAACCCGTATTGACCGAAATCGGCTCCCGCCTGCCCAACACCATTTACCTCACCATCGTCACCCTGCTGGTTGCGGCGGCGATTGCCATCCCCATTGGAATCATCTCCGCCGTCCGTCAGTATTCGGCGTTCGACATTACCGTCACCACCTTTTCGTTTGCGGGTCAGGCAATTCCCGAATTTTGGCTGGGCTTGATTTTGATTCTCATCTTCTACGCCTGGCTCAAGAATCCTTTCACGGGCGCCCCCCTGCTTCCGCCGGGCGGCATGACCTCGACCAACGCCGCCGGCTTTGACCTCGGCGACCGCGTGATTCACTTGATTTTGCCCGTCGCCACCGGCGCGCTCGGCTGGATTGCCTGGTACTCGCGCTTTCTGCGTTCCAGCATGTTGGAAGTCATCCACCAGGATTATATCCGCACCGCCCGCGCCAAAGGGCTGAACAACTGGAAAGTTCTTTACAAACACGCCCTGCGCAACGCGCTGATTCCGCTCATCACCCTGCTGGCGCTGGATATGCCGTATATTTTCAGCGGCGCGGTTTTCGTTGAATTCCTCTTCGCCTGGCCCGGCATGGGCAGACTGTACTATCAGGCTGCGCTCCAGCGCGACTACCCTGTGCTGATGGCGGTTCTCATCATTGGCGCCGGCTTTATCATCTTATCCAACCTGCTGGCGGACATTGTCTATGCCTGGCTCGACCCCCGAATTCGACTGGAATAGCCATGAGTCAACTTGCCAACCCGCCAGCGGCGCTCGACGCCCCATCCGCCAGCATGGCAAGCGGCGTATGGAAAAGATTTCGCAAACATCCGGGAGCCATCTTCGGCTTTGTCGTCATCTCCACCTTGATTATCCTCGCCCTGCTTGCGCCGCTCTCGCCCTACAACCCGGAAGCCTCCGAAATGGAAATTCGCAATCAGCCGCCGGCGTGGAATCACATCATGGGAACCGACGCCCTGGGGCGCGACCTGTTCACCCGCGTCCTCTACGGCGGGCGCGTCTCGCTGACGGTGGGGCTGCTCGTCGTCCTATTCTCCATTACCATCGGCGTCCCCATCGGCGCGCTTGCCGGATATTACGGCGGCGCAGTGGACAGCGTGTTGATGCGGCTCACCGACGCTTTTCTCTCCCTGCCGTCTTTCCTCGTGCTGATTTTGCTCAGCGCGATTCTGCGGGAAGTGGAAGCCCCGCTCTTCGAGCGCAACAACGTCCTGACCATCAGCCTGGTCATCGGCGCGTTTGGCTGGACGACCTTTGCAAGATTGGTGCGCGCCGCGTTTTTGACCCTGCGCGAAACGGACTTTGTCGCCGCCGTCCGCGCCTTGGGCGGCTCCGACCTGCGGATTATTCTCCGTCACATCCTGCCCAATGCCATCGGTCCGATTACAGTCGAAGCCACGCTGGAGTTTGGCTACGCCATCATCGAAGAATCAGGCTTGAGTTTTCTGGGATTCGGCATCCAGCCGCCCACCCCTTCGTGGGGCAACCTGCTCAGCAACGCGCAGGAGCATTTCACCAAATATCCCTGGCTGGCGATTTTTCCCGGGCTGATGATTTTCTTCAGCATCATTTCCATCAATTACATCGGCGACGGCTTGCGCGACGCCTTCGACCCATACAAAGTGCTCGAAAAAGTTGGAGAGGTTTAATCTGATTGTCATTGCGAGGGCGCTCTTGTCTTTTCGCCCGAAGCGACCCCCAAACGATGAGATTGTTTCGTCGGGAAAGGCTCCCTCCTCGCAACGACATTGCGCCCAACAAAGGAGAATAGCTTATGACCGGTGACCGCCCCGCCCTCGAACCGCTTCGCTCCGCATACAGGCTCCAATATCTGACCGACGAGCAACTGGATAAACTCCAGGAAGCCACGCTGGACATCCTCGAAAATGTCGGCGTGAAGTTCCCCTCGGAGAAGGCGTTGAACGTGTTCCTCGAACACGGCGCAATCGTGGACAAAGCCGCACAGATTGTAAAAATCAAACGCGACATGGTTTTCAAAGCGCTGAAAACCGCGCCGCGTTATTTTGTGATGGGCGCGCGCGTCCCCGAATATGACCTGCATCTTCAGGACGGCGTCACCTACTTCACCACCGACGGCTGCGGCGTGGAAGTCGTTGACCTCGACAGCGGCGTCCCGCGCTCCTCCAGGAAGGCGGACGTGGGAATGATGGCGCGAGTGGCGGATTATCTGCCTTCGATTGCCTTCTACTGGCCCATGGTCAGCGCCCAAGACTTCGGGCGGACGGCTCCGCTTCACGAGTTGGACGCCAGTTGGAACAACACAGTCAAGCACGTCCAATCCGAGACGGTGATGGGTAAGCGGGAAGCGCAATACGCTGTGGAGATGTCCACTGTCATCACGGGAAGCAAAGAGGAATTACGCAAGCGTCCCCCGCTTACCTCGTTGATTTGCACCATCGCGCCGCTGATGCAGGACGAACCCGGCATCGAAGCCGCGATGGTCTTCGCCGAAGCGGGCATCCCCGTCGGTTTTTTGTCCATGCCGACGCTTGGCACCACCGCCCCGGCGACCATGGCGGGCGCGCTGGCGATGGGCGACGCGGAAAATATCAGCGCGATTGTTTTGCTGCAACTGATGTACCCCGGCTGCCCGGTTTATCATTCGATTATGCAAGCCTGGGCGGACATGCGAACCGGCGGCTACATCAGTTACGCCCGCGACGCGCGCGGACGTTACGGCACAGTGGAAATTGCCCACCATTGGGGCATCCCTTCGCTGGGCGCATGTTACGGCACCGACTCAACGAAGGCTGGAACCTGGCAATCCGCCGCCGAACCCGCCCTCGACCCATTCCTCGCAGGGCTGACCAGCCCAGAGATTGTCACCGGCATGGGGCTGGCGCGGACTTACACCCGCCTCTACCCCGAACAAATCATCCTCGATGAAGACCTTTATCAGCGCGCCCGCGCCTACCTGATGCAAATGGAAGTGAACGAAGAGACTCTCGCGCTGGACGCCATCCGCAGCGTAGGTCCTGGCGGACACTTCCTCGGACAGCGGCACACCCGCGACCACATGAAAACCCTGCTCACGCGCGGCGTCACTCATCAACTGGACGGAAACAACAAATACCGCGACCCGCACGAATTCGCCCGCGAGAAGGTTCGCTCGATTCTCCAAACTCACCAACCCGAACCGCTCGAAGCGGAAAAGCAAACCGAACTGACCCGCATCCTCGCCGCTGCCGATAAGGAACTGACGTAAATACTTGAACCGCCGAGACACGGAGACGCCGAGAAAAAATAAAAAACTCCGCGCCTCAGCGTCTCCGTGGTAAAAGCTTTTAGCCTTCCAATACCCGAAAAGAGAGCCTATGTTTTCTGAAACGCCACCGCTTCAACCAATCAAACCCAGCCGTCACTTTCATGTGATTGACGAGGAGCAGATTCAGCAACTGGCGAACGGCACGCTCGAAATCCTGGCGGAGACGGGCGTGCATTGCCCCTCGGAAAAATGCCTGAAGATTTACGCTGAACACGGCGCGCAGGTTGACTTCGACAAGCGGATTGTGCGCCTCGCTCCGGAACTGGTCAAGTCGTCGCTGGCGGCTGCGCCGCGCTATTACACGATGGGAGCGCGTTCCCCCGCCCACGACATCCGCCTCGACGGCAGCGCCTTGTACTGCTCCACCGACGGCTGCGGCGTCGAAACGATTGACTTCGCCACCCGGCAGCGCCGCCCCTCCCGTAAGCAGGACATTGCGGACATGGCGCGCATCGCCGACTACCTGACCTCCATCGGGTTTTACTGGCCCATCGTCAGCGCGGCGGACTACCCCAGCGTTTCGCCCCTGCACGAACTCGACGCCTCATTCAACAACACGGTCAAGCACGTCCAGTCTGAAACGGTGATGGGGGAACAGTTGGGAAAATACGCCATCGAAATGGCAAAGGTCGTCGCGCAAAATGAAGAGACCATGCGAAAGCGTCCGCCGCTTTCGCTGTTGGTTTGTTGCATTGCTCCGCTCGCGCAGGACAAGGAAGGCATGGAGTCCGCGTTGATGTTTGCGGAAGCGGGGCTGCCCGTCGGCTTCATGTCTATGGCAAACGTCGGCTCGACGGGACCCGCCACCTTAGCCGGGACAGTCGTCGCCGGAGATGCGGAAATCGTCTCGGCGCTGGTCTTGATTCAAATGGCGCATCCCGGCGCGCCTGTTTTTCATTCATTCATGCCGGGCATTGCCAATCCGCGCACGGGGGCGTACATGGCGACCGCCTGGGAAGGAACCCTGCTCTATCCCGTCGGCGTGGAGATGGCGCATCACTGGGGGGTGCCAACCCTCGCCGGGGTCTTCGCCACCGACGGACAATTTCCGGGCTGGCAAACGGCTGGGGACGCGGAATCCTCTTTGATGTTGTGCGCGCTCGCAGGCGCGGAAACAGGCGCGGGCTTGGGCTTGGTCGAATCCTGCAAATTGCTCTATCCCGAAGAAATCATTCTCGACAGCGATATTTATCACCGCGTCCGCATCGAGGCGGCGGGACTCGACACCAGCCGCGAGGCGCTCGCGCTGGATGTCATCAAGGCGGTCGGACCGCGCAGTCATTATCTCGGTCAGCGCCACACGCGCGACAACATGCGAAAAAGGGTTTTATCGGAGGTGGCAAACCAAACCAGCCCGTCTGGAGGAATGCGCGACCCCATCGAGGTCGCCCGCGAAAAAGCGGACTGGATTTTGAAACATCACCACCCTCCTCCTTTGGAAGTTCAACAGCAAAAGGAATTAACTCGCATCCTGGCGGGGGCGGAGCGGGAGATTGGAGGAAGAGAATGAACGATGCCCTCTTCCTTCAGGAGCGGGTGTAACTTCCCGAGCAAGCAGCCTCTCCTGGCGCAAGAGACCTTTGGCGGAACAAATTCAACCGCCGCATTCACCTAACTCCCTAAGCAAGTGAGTTCTGTAAGGTTTAATCAAATTCCAACGTCAGGCGACGTTGGACTCCAAAACCAGGAAGCAAAATCTATGGAAACCAATCTAAGAGTTCTATCGGAGAATGAAGTCGCGCAAGTCCATGAGCGCACGCTTTCGACGCTGGCGGTCATCGGCGTGCGCGTGGACACGGAGCGGGGACGCAAAATTCTCAAGAAAGCCGGCGCGGACGTTAACCCCGTCACCCACATCGTCCGCTTCCCGCGCGGGTTTGTGGAAGACTGTTTGAATAGCGCCCCGCGCAAATTCTCGCTCGGCGGCAGGCGTCCGGGCTGGACGTTTCCGCTCAATGAAAATCAATGCTCGCTGGTCGCGGACGGCGGCGCGTCCTACGTCATTGACGGACGGACGGGCAAACGGCATAACGCCAATTATCAAGATTGGCTGGACGCCACCCGCCTGATTGATTCCATTGACGAGGTCGGAGTCTACTGGTCAATGGTGGACCCCGGCTTCGCGCAGGAATCCATCGGAGCGTTTGTCGGCTACTTCCGACAGATGGCGCGCAACTTCTCAAAGCATTTGCAGGATTCGACTCACACGGCGGAACAAACCCGCTGGGCGCTCGAAATTTTGGGGACAATCTTCGGCGGGAAGGAAAACATCCGCAAGTTGAATCCGTTTTCGTTTTTGATTACCCCCGTTTCGCCAATGGTCATCGAAGCCGACCACACCGACGCCTTCCTCGAAACCATCGGCTGGGGAATCCCCGCCGCCATCATGCCAATGCCGATGTTCGGCGGCACGTCGCCCGCCAGCCTGATTTCCACCCTGCTGCTAGCCAACTGCGAGACGCTCGCCATGCTCTGCCTTGTGCAAGCCGCCGCGCCCGGCACGCCCGTCGTTTACGCCCCCTGTCCTTCGATTATGGACCCGTACACGGGACGTTTCACCGGCAGCGAGGTGGAACACGGTCTGCTTGGCGCGGCGGTGACCGAGATGGCGCATTTTTACGGCTTGCCTGTTGAAGCCTCCGCCGGCAGTTCGGGACATTACGTGCCGGGCGTCCGCGCTGGATATGAACGCGCCCTGAACTGGTCAATGGTTACGCTTGCATGGCCCGACCTGCTGGTGGGTCCCGGTTTGCTGGGCGGTTCGATGTTCCTCAGCCTCGAACAGTTGCTCATTGACGTGGAAGTCTTTCGCCGTTCTTCGCGCCTTTCTTCAGGCATCAACACTCACGTTAAGGAGTGGCTCGAAGTTGACCTCGCCGCCGTCGGACATGGCGGAAACTTTCTCAACCGCCGCTCTACGCTGGAAGCGCTGCGCGACGGCGAAGAGGTTTACATGTCGGACTACGACGCCAGCGACTCCTACGAGACCTGGTCCGCGCCGGGCAAGCCAACCTTTTTGGACGAATTGAAAGACCAGGCGCAGAAAATCATCCAGACCCATCAGCCGCTTCCCTTCGACGAAGGCGTGGAGCGCGAATTGGACAAAATCGAACAACGCGCCCGCGAAGGCGTCAAGGTTGTGTAAATTACTTCCAAGACCTGACAGGTTTCCACAGAGCCACAGTTAACCAAATCGAATTTGATTCGCAAAAGCCCGAATCATTCCAAGCCATCATGAAACCTGTCAGGTCTGAATAGTCAAAAGGAAAACATTATGCGTTTCAGCAGCCAGTTATTAACTGAATCGGAAAAAGAACAAGTTCACAAGGAGACCCTGCAGGTTTTGGAAAAAGCGGGAGTTCGTTATCACAGTCAAAAGGCGTTGAAATTACTGGAAAAGAACGGCGCGCGCATAGATTGGGAAAAATACATCGCCTACATTCCGCCCGCGCTGGTGGAGCAGACTTTGGCGACCTGCCCCAAGTCGTTTACGCTCGGGGCGCGCAACCCGAAGTTTGATTATCCCATGCCTTCGCCGGTTTCACGCTACGCCCTCGACGGCACCGCCGCCTTCGCCCAGGATTTTTACACCGGCGAACACCGCTACGGCACAGCGAAAGACAACGAAAACGGTCTGCGGGTTTTTCAAGCCATGGACATGGGAATCATGACCTGGGCGCCCGTCTCCGCCGAAGACAAGCCCGCGCACACCCGCCCCCTGCACGAGTGGTACTGTCTGACAAAGTTCTCTTCGAAACACGCCAACCATGAACTGCACACCGTCGAGCAGGCTCCCTATCTTGCGGAAATGTTGAGCGCCGTCATGGGCGGCGAGGAGGCGCTTCGCGCCAGCCATGCCTATTCGCTGATTTATTGCCCTGTCTCGCCGTTAATGCACGACGGTCCGATGATGGAGGCATACTTTGAGTTGGGAAGTCTCGACCTGCCCATCATGACGCTGCCGATGCCTGTGCCGGGCATGACCGGTCCCGCCAGTTTGTTCGGCAACATCTGCATCGCCAACGCCGAAGCCCTCTCCTCCATCGTCGCCTACCAACTTGACCATCCCGGACGCCCGATGATTTACAGCAGCGCCACCGGCACCACCGACATGCGCACCGGCGCGTACACCGCCGGCACGCCGGAGATGGGATTGATGTCCGCCGCGCTGGTGGAGATGGGGCGTTTTTATGACCTCCCCGCCTGTTCGGCTGGCTGCACCGCCGACGCCCGCCAGCCCGGCGCGGAAGCCGTCCTTGAAAAAATCATCTCCACCCTGCCGCCTGTGCTGGTCGGCTCGGAAATCCTCATCGGTTTCGGCGAAATCGAAGGCGACCAGCTGCTCGTCCTCGAACAAATTGTGGTGGATAACGAAATCGCCCACTTTTGCGAGCGCGTCTTTGAAGGCATCGACTCCAACCCCGAAAAAGTTTTGACCAGCGACATTTTGGACGTGGGACCCGGCGGGCATTTCCTCTCGCGCAAATCCACCCGCAAACTGGCGCGCAGCAACGAAGTCCGTTACGCCGACTTGCTGGACCGCCACACTCTCGACCAGTGGATGCAGCTTGGCAAACCTTCGATGTACTCAAACGCGCGAAAAAAGGTGGAGGAGATTCTTGCCGCCCCGCTCGAAGACCCTCTGCCCGATGCGGTGGTGGGTCAACTGGATGAAATCCTCGCGCGGGCAGACCGGGAATTGGAGTAGCAAAACAAACGAAAAGTCCCGAAGGTTCAACCAACCTTCGGGACAAAAGAGGACTAAAAACGTTCCGCCGCGTACTCGCCCCAGACGCCCCTCAGCGCGTTGCAGATTTCGCCGAGGGTGATGTCGTTTTCCACGCATTCGATAAAGAGCGGCATCAGGTTATCGGTCCCTTGCGCGGCGAATTTCAACCTGCCAAGCAGCTCGTCAACCCGTTTTTGGTCTCGCGCTTCCCGCAGCGCCTTCAACTTCGCCCGCTGTCCCAATTCGATGGAGGGGTCAACTTTCAAACGCTCCAGCGTGAGTTCCTCTTTGACTTCAAATTGGTTCAAGCCGACGATGATTTGTTCCTTCTTTTCGATTGCCTGCTGCGCGGCGTAAGCGGCGTTCTGGATTTCGTTTTGCATGTAGCCGCGCTCGATGGATTGCAGCGCGCCGCCCATCTCGTCAATTTTGGCGATATACTCAGCCGCCTGCTTTTCGATTTCATCGGTCAGGCTTTCAATGAGATAAGAACCCGCCAGCGGGTCAATCGAATCCGCCACGCCTGATTCGTAGGCGATAATTTGCTGGGTGCGCAGCGCCACGCGGACGGATTTTTCCGTCGGCAGCCAGAGGGCTTCGTCCATCGAGTTGGTGTGCAGGGATTGAGTCCCGCCCAACACAGCCGCGAGCGCCTGCAGAGTCACGCGCACGACGTTGTTTTCGGGCTGCTGTGCGGTCAGCGTGGAGCCAGCCGTTTGCGTGTGGAATCTCAACTGCCACGAGGAGGGCTTCTGCGCTTTGAACCGTTCGCGCATAATCCTCGCCCACATGCGGCGCGCCGCGCGGAACTTGGCGACTTCCTCTAGCAGATTGTTGTGCGCGTTGAAGAAGAACGAAAGTTGACCCGCGAAGTCGTCCACTTTTAGACCCGCCCTGAGCGCGGCTTCGACATAGGCAATCGCGTTCGCCAGCGTAAACGCCACTTCCTGCACGGCGGTCGAACCCGCCTCGCGGATGTGATACCCCGAAATCGAGATGGTGTTCCAGAACGGGACTTCGGCGGAACAGAATTGGAAGATGTCGGTGATGAGCCGCATGGACGGCGCAGGCGGGAAAATATACGTGCCGCGCGCTACGTACTCTTTGAGGATGTCGTTTTGAATCGTGCCGCGCAGTTGACGAATATCCGCCCCCTGACGTTTGGCGACGGCGATATACATCGCCAGCAGCACGCCTGCGGGGGCGTTGATGGTCATGGAGGTGGAAACCTTCTCCAGCGGAATCTGGTCGAAGAGTCGCTCCATGTCGCGGATGGACGAAATCGAAACGCCCACCTTGCCCACTTCGCCCGCGGCAATCGGGTCGTCGGCGTCGTAACCGATTTGGGTCGGCAGGTCAAAGGCGACGCTCAAGCCCGTCTGCCCCTGCTGAAGCAGGTAGCGGTAACGCTTGTTTGATTCTTCGGCGGTGGAAAAACCCGCATACTGGCGCATGGTCCAGAAGCGGGAACGGTACATCGTCGGCTGGACGCCGCGCGTGAAGGGATATTCGCCGGGAAATCCAAGCTTT
>JAIWOB010000127.1 GCA_020217065.1 Chloroflexota bacterium
AAATCAACCGCGCCACGCCGAAAACCCAGTCTGCGCTGCTGGAAGCCATGCAGGAAGCGTCTGTGACGGCGGCGCAGAAAACCTATCAACTGAAACAGCCTTTCTTCGTGATGGCGACGCAAAACCCGCTGGAGATGGAAGGGACGTATCCACTGCCCGAAGCGCAACTCGACCGCTTCTTTTTCAAAGTCAACGTGGATTTACCCAACGTGAGTGAAATGGTCGAAATCCTCGACCGCACAACAGGCAAGGAATCGCCTGCCGCAAATAAAGTCGTCACGGGCGACGACATCGTCGAAATGCGCGCGTTGGCGCGGACAGTTCCCATCGCCTCGCACGTCAAGGAATACATCGCCAAACTCACGCTCGCCACGCACCCCGAAGATGAAAACGCCTCGCCGCTGGTAAAGAAGTACGTCCGCTACGGCGTCTCCCCGCGCGGCGGACAGGCGCTGGCACTCGGCTCCAAAATCACCGCGCTGATGGCGGGACGGTACAACGTAGCGTTCGAGGATGTCCATGCGGTGGCGAAGGCGGCGCTGCGGCATCGGTTGTTGTTGAATTTCGACGGGTTGGCAGAGGGCGTCAAGGCGGATGATGTGGTTGAGGAATTGGTTGAAACGTTGAAGGTTACAAGTTGAATGTTGAAAACCAGAAGTTGCTTTGTTGCAATCATTCGTTTTTGCCGTCATTGCGAGATGCCGAAGGCATCGAAGCAATCTCCTCGCAGGCAGGGAGACTGCTTCGCTCCGCTCGCAGTGACAGACTCTGAAGGTGTTTGCAACAAAGCATTTCATCCTTCATCATTCATCCCTCATCCTTTGATTTTATGCTCTTCGACGAATCCACTCTCCGCAAACTGAACCAACTCACTCTCGTCGCCTCGCGCATCCGTTCGGGAGCCATCAAGGGCGAGCGGCGTTCGTCGCATCGCGGCAGCAGCGTGGAGTTCGCGGACTATCGCAACTACACCGCAGGCGATGACCTGCGCCGTCTCGATTGGAACATCTACGCGCGGCTGGAAAAGCCGTTCATCAAATTGCTGGAGGAGGAGGAAGACCTGGCGGTATACGTCTTGATTGACGGCTCCCGCTCGATGGACTGGGGCGACGGCGAGCAAAATAAATTTCTCTACGCCCTACATCTTGCGGCAGGCATCGGCGCGATTGCCCTCGGCGCAGGCGACCTGCTCTCGGTCGGACTTTTGCAAGGTGGGCGCGTCGCTGCGGAGTTCAGTCCCGCGCGCGGAAGTTACGCCCTGCCGCGCCTGTTCAAGTTTTTGGAATCGCTCGAAGCCAAAGCGGACACCGACTTGAACGCCTCGCTCAAAGCCTACTCAATCCCCCCGCGCCGCGCTGGACTGGCGATTCTCATCTCCGACTTTTTCGCCGCCGACGGCTACGAAACGGGTCTGCGTCAACTGCTCAGTCGCGGACACGAAGCCGCGTTGATTCACGTCCTCGCGCCCAACGAAATTGACCCGCCCCTCGCGGGCGACCTGCAACTCGTGGACATCGAAACGAACGCCCAGCAGGATGTCTCGATTGACGGCGGCTTGCGTAACTTGTACAAAGCCCGTGTCCGCGAGTGGATTCAATCCATCCAAACCGACTGCCGCAAGCATGGAATCCGCTACCTCGACCTGGTCACCAGCCAGCCGTGGGAGCAGGTGTTGCTGCTGGAAATGAGAAAATCTGGATTGGTGAAATAAAACAACCTGGACACGGATGCCGCCGATTTCACGGAAACGAACGGATTTCTTTATAAAAAATCCGCGCTTATCTGTGCAATCCGTAAAATCCGTGAACAAAAAACACTATGCAGTTTCTAACCCCCCTCGCCTTCGCGCTCTCCATCCTCGCAGTTCCCATCATTCTGCTCTACATGCTCAAACTGCGCCGCAAGCAGACTCAAGTCTCTTCGACGCTGTTATGGGAGAGACTGCTGCGCGAGAAACAAGCCAACGCGCCGTGGCAAAAACTTAAACGCAATCTTTTATTATTCCTTCAACTGCTGATTCTCGCCGCGCTGGTGGCGGCATTGGCTCGCCCCGCGTTGGAGACGAAAGTCGTCACGTCAGGTTCGGTCATCGTCATGCTGGACGCGTCCGCTTCGATGAACGCCACAGACGTGAAGCCCTCCCGCTTCGAGGAGGCGCGGAAGTCCGTATTGACCCTCATCAACGGTCTCACCAGCGACTCCGCCATGACCCTGATTCTGGCGGCGCAGACTCCGCAAACCCTCATCGCCTCCGAAACGGACAAGTCCCTGCTGAAGGCGGCGCTCTCGAAGGCGCAGGTCTCGCAGGGCAGCGCGGATTGGTCAGCGGCGTTCGCGCTGGCGGCGGGAGCCGCTCGCAACGAAATCAACTCAACGGTGGTCATCGTCTCTGACGGCGGGTTGCCCGACAGCGGCTTGCCGTCCCTGCCAGGCGAGGCGCGCTACATCCCCGTCGGTCAATCGGACGACAACCTCGCCATCTCCGCGCTGGCGTTACGCGCCTCGAAGGGCGTCCCCCAACTCTTCGCGGAGGTCGCAAACTACAGCGGTGCAGACCGCAAAGTGTTGCTCTCGCTCTATCTCGAAAACGACCTCTTCGACGCGCGTCAGTTGGATATTCCCGCTCACTCGCAAAAAAGCGTCTCGCTCGAAGACCTGCCCGTCGCCTCCGCTGTCTACAAGGCTCACATCTCCGACCCGCTCAAAGATGAAGCGCTTGATTCGCTCCCGCTGGACGACACCGCCTTCGCCGTGTATCAATCGTCCGCCGCGCGCCGCGCCTTGCTCGTCTCCAATGGCAACTTCTTCCTCGAACAACTGCTGGCGTCGCTCCCAGGCATTCAGCCCTTCCGCGCCCTGCCCGCCGCCGACGGCGACCTGAAAATCCCCAACGAGCCGTTCGACCTTTACATCTTCGACGGCATCCTCCCCGCAGAGTTGCCCAAGGCGAACCTGCTGCTCGTCAACCCGCCCGCCAACCCGTTGTTTGAAGTCGGCGAGACGGTCAAGGGTATCCATAACATTCAGGTCAATCAACATTCCCTCACAAAATATGTGGATTGGAAGACCGTCCACGTGTTACAGGCGAAGCGGACGACCATGCCGAATTGGATGAACGTTCTAATTGAATCGGACTCGACTCCGCTGGTGGCTGCTGGCGAAACGAACGGACAGCGAATCGCCGCCCTGACCTTTGACCTGCGCGAAAGCGACCTCCCGTTGCAGGTTGCCTACCCGATTCTTTTCTCCAACCTGATTAATTACCTCGCCCCGCCCAGCGCCTTCGACGCCTCCCAATCCCTGAGCGCAGGCGAGACGTTGACTCTGGTTCCGCCCACCGACGTGGAAAAAATCATCATCGCCACGCCCTCGAACATAGCCTACACCCTCGCGGCGGGACAGACTTTATTCAGCGAAACAAACGAACTCGGCTACTACGCCGTCAACTTCACCTCGAAGGACGCCGCTAAAGCCGAATACTTCGCCGTCAATCTATTCGACCCCGCCGAGTCGAATATCAGTCCGCGCGAGAAATTACAGATTGGCAACACGGCTGTTACTCCTGCCGTATCCCAGCAAGTTGGTCTACAGGAAGTATGGCAATGGCTGGCGGGACTTGCGCTGATAGCGCTGATGATTGAGTGGCAGGTATTCCACAGAAAACCGTTCAAAATCAGGATAAAAGACAAAGGATAAACGAAAAAACGCAACAGCCCCGCCGGCGCTTTGCGAACGGGGCTGTTTTCATGCTTCATTCTTCTGAATTTCGTCCCTTGATTACGTTCCCTCTTCCCAAGAGTTGAGGTAATGCAATTGTTCGTCGGTGAGAACGTCAATCTTCACGCCCATAGACTCAAGCTTCAGGCGGGCGATTTCGCTGTCAATTTCCTCTGGGACGGAGTACACCTTCTTTTCCAATTTGTCGGCGTGTTTGACCATGTACTCGGCGGAGAGCGCCTGATTGGCGAAGGACATATCCATCACCGAGGCGGGGTGACCTTCAGCGGAGGCGAGGTTAATCAAGCGTCCCTGTCCGAGAATGTTAATCTTGCGTCCGTCTTTGGTGGTGTATTGCTCGACAAACGGGCGGACAAGGTTGGGCTCGCCGACGCTCATCTTTTCCAGCGCGGGGATGTTGATTTCCACGTTGAAGTGACCGCTGTTGGCGACAATCGCGCCGTCTTTCATCACCTCAAAATCGTGTCCGTCAATGACGTTGATGTCGCCGGTGACCGTGCAGAAGATGTCGCCAACTTTGGCGGCTTCGAGCATGGGCATCACCTGGAAGCCGTCCATGGCGGCTTCGAGCGCCTTCAGCGGGTCCACTTCGGTGACGATGACGTGCGAGCCCATGCCGCGCGCGCGCAGCGCGAGTCCGCGCCCGCACCAGCCGTAACCGGCGACGACGAAGGTCTTGCCCGCCAGCAGCACGTTGGTCGCGCGGACGATTCCGTCAATGGTGGATTGTCCCGTGCCGTAGCGGTTGTCGAACATGTGCTTGGTGAGCGCGTCGTTCACGGCAATCACGGGGAATTTCAACACGCCGTCTTTTTCCATCGCCTTCAGGCGGATGACTCCGGTGGTGGTCTCTTCCGTGCCGCCGATGACGTTCTTCAGCATTTCCTTGCGTTCCGCTTCGCTGAGGGTCTTCGCCCACGCGGCGAGGGAGGGTTCGAGCTTCTCGAAGCGCCCCATCTCGATGAAGAAGAGGGACGAGACGAGGTCGGCGCCGTCGTCCTGAGTCAGGTGGGGTTTGTGTTCCAGCGCGGCGCGGATGTGCTTGAAGTAGGTGACTTTATCTTCGCCCTTGATGGCAAAAACGGGAATTTCAAATTGATTGACCAGCGCGGCGGCGACGTCGTCCTGCGTGGAAAGCGGGTTCGAGGCGGTCAGCACGATATCCGCGCCGCCTTCATGCAGAGTACGCATCAGGTTCGCCGTTTCGGTGGTCACGTGCAAACAGCAGGAAAGGCGCAGCCCCTTCAGCGGCTTTTCCTTCGCAAAGCGCTCGCGGATGGAACGCAGCACGGGCATTTCGCGTTCCGCCCACTCGATGCGGCGGCGTCCGCCTTCCGCCAGTTGAATATCTTTAATGTCGTAACTGCTCATGTATTGCTCCTTATGGTAATTGGCAATTGGTAATTGGTAATTCTATTTACCAGTTACCAATTACTTTAATAATAAATCCAGTTTTCCGCCGTCGTCGAAATGCTGACGGAAGCGCTGGATAAATTCCGGAATGGTGTAGGAATGATTCTGCGTGCCGCGCTGTTCGAGACAATAGACCGCGCTGAGCGAGCCGATTTCGCCGCACAATTTCCAATCGAAACCGCGCGCGTAGCCCGCGAGGAATCCGCCGCGGAAGGCGTCGCCCACGCCGGTGGGGTCCACAATCTCCCGCTCGGGGACGGTGGGGATGTGAACCGTCTCGCCCCCGGCGTACAAATCCGCGCCGTCTTTTCCGCGCGTGATGACCAAAATCTTGACGTGTTCCAAAATCTGGTCGAGACTCCAATCGGTCTTTTTAGAAATGAGTCCAAACTCGTAATCGTTGCAGAAGAGGAACTGCGCGCCTTCCATATCGCGGGCAAGCTCATGCCCTTCCAAACGAAGCACCTGCTGGCTGGGGTCGTACAAATAAGGAATGCCCATCTCGCGGCATTCGGCGGGGAACTTCATCATCGCGTCCGGCGCGGAAGGGGAGACAATCACCAGGTCGGGCTTTTTCTCCAACTCCTTCAACGACTGCGTGGCGGAATAAGCCATGGCGCCCGGATAGAACGAAGCGATTTGCGCGGAGGCTTGGTCGGTGGTGGCGAAGAACGAAGCGGTGAACACGCCGGGGATGACCTTCATTAGCGTCGTATCCACGCCCTTCGATTCGAGCCACGCGCGGTAATCGCCGAAATCCTCGCCGACGGTCGCCATCACGCGCGGCTTTTCGCCGAGCAGCGCCATCGTATAAGCGATGTTGGGCGCAATGCCGCCGCGCTGCTTGGACATGCCGTCCACAAGAAAGGAAAGGCTGATGGAACCCAATCGTTCCGGCAGAATTTGTTCCCTGAAGAGACCGGGGAAGGTCATCAGGTAATCGTAAGCGACAGAACCCGTGAGAAGAATATCCATGTAACCTCATCATACGGCGCGCGCCGCACACTTGTCCTGCAGGCAGCGCCAAGGAAATTCATTTTGTGCGCCTTACGCAGTCAAAATAAATCTTGCTGCGACTATCGCAGAAAAAGACGCGCTCTGGCGAGCGCGCCGTTTTTTCCAGCGAGCGTGAGTTTATCACGGCATGACGCGAATGTCTAGAAATTTACGAAACAAATTTTACGGCGCAGACGGGTAATGCGACGCTTGACGCGTCCGCCTTTTACCGATATAAAAACCCCGCGAGAAATCGGATTCGCCAACGGTTTCTCCGCATTAAAAATATCCCGGAGGAGACGCATGAAAAAAATAGGCAAGTTCTTGGGCAGGGGGCTGCTTGCGGTGGTTATCTTCGCTTTGATTGTCGCGGCGGGCGGAACGTTTTACTTCAAACGATACCTTCCCCAAACGGTCGCGCCCAAATCCTTCCCGCAAATCGAAGGGGAGATTCAACTCGACGGGCTGGACGGCGCGGTGGATATTTACCGCGACGGCATGGGAATCCCGCACATTTACGCTTCCACAACGCACGACCTGTTCTTCGCGCAGGGCTACGTTCACGCGCAAGACCGCTTCTGGCAAATGGATACCTGGCGGCACGTCGGCTCCGGCTCGCTTTCGGAGATGTTCGGCAAAGGGCAGGTGAAGACTGACGCTTTTCTCCGAACCCTCGGCTGGCGGCGGGTGGCGGAACAGGAGTGGGAATCGCTTTCGCCCGAATCAAAGGAGATTTTACAGGCGTACGCCGACGGGGTGAACGCCTACCTCAAAGACCGCGAAGCGGAAGCCGTCAGTTTGGAATACGCCGTGCTGGGCTTGCTCAGCCCCGACTACAAAATTCAGCCGTGGACTCCCATCAACTCGCTGACTTGGGGCAAGGCAATGGCTTGGGACCTGGGCGGCAACATGGACGAAGAAATCGAACGCGCCATCCTGCTCAAAACCCTCTCCCCCGAACAGGTGGCGGAGCTCTTCCCCGAATATCCCGCCGACTACCCGGTGATTGTGCCGGAGATGGGCGGACAATCCAACCGCCAATCTCCAACCCAATCACCAATCACCAATTACCAATCACCAACCCTTCGACAAGGCTCAGGGCAAGTCACCAACCTCCCCGCTCTTCAATCCCTTGCCGAAGACCTCGCCCGCATGGAAAACATCCTCGGTCCCAAAGGTCCCGATATCGGCTCGAACAGCTGGGCGGTTTCCGGGAAGCGGACGAACACCGGCAAGCCGCTGCTCGCCAACGACATGCACCTCGGCATTCAAATGCCCTCCATCTGGTATCAGGTGGCTTTGCATTGCGCGCCCAAATCCGAAGCCTGCCCGTTTGAAGTGACCGGCTTCTCCTTCGCGGGCGTGCCGGGCGTCGTGGCGGGACACAACGACCGAATCGCCTGGGCGTTCACCAACCTCGGACCCGACGTGCAAGACCTCTTCATCGAAAAGGTCAATCCCGAAAATCCCAACCAATACGAAGCGGACGGCAAATGGGCGGACTTTGAAATCATCGAAGAGACCATCAACGTCGTCGGCGGCGAACCGGTAACCATCTCCATCCGCGTCTCGCGGCACGGACCAGTCATCTCCGAAACGTACGGTCCGCTCAAAGACGAAACCGACCCCAAAGACCCCGAAGACGTTCCGTTCAAAGAAGAAGCGGGCATTGACCTGCCCGAGCATTACGTCATCGCGCTCAGCTGGACGGCGCTGACTCCCAGCTCTCCCTTCGAGGCAATCTGGGGGTTCAACCTCGCCCAAAACTGGGAGGAATTCCGCGAAGCGGCGCGCACTTTCCACGTCCCCGCCCAAAACCTGCTGTATGCCGACGTGGACGGCAACATCGGCTATCAAACGCCGGGCATGATTCCCATCCGCAAGAACGGCGACGGCATGTACCCCGTTCCGGGCTGGACGGGCGAATACGACTGGACGGGCTTCATTCCTTTTGAGGAACTGCCCTACGCCTTCAATCCCCCCAGCGGATACATCGTCGCCGCCAACAATCAAGCGCACCCGCGCGGCTATCCTTATCTCATCACCAAAGAGTGGGATTACGGACAGCGCGCCGCCCGCATCGTCGAGATGATTGAGAACGCGCCCGGCAAAATCGACTCCGCCTACGTTCAGCAAATGCACGGCGACTCGAAGAGCCTCAACGCGGAAGTCCTCGTCCCCGTTTTGATGAACGTTCCGCTCGAACCGGAACTGGCGGCGCTGCGCGATACCTACCTCGGCGGCTGGGATTTTCAAGAAACGGCGGATTCCCCCTCCGCGATGTTGTTTGAAGCCTTCTGGTGGGATTTGCTGATGGATACCTTCGGCGACGAGCTGCCCGACGAGTATCTGCCTGCGGGCGGCTCGCGCTGGTATGCGGTCATGCGGAATCTGGTCAATCAACCCGACAGCCCGTGGTGGGACGATAAAGATTCGGAGGCGGTGGTCGAGACCCGCGACGACGTCTTCGCCCGCGCCTTCGCCGAGGCGGCGCAGTGCAAACGCTGTATTGAAAAATTCGGGAAAGACGTTGCCAAGTGGAAGTGGGGCGAACTGCACACCGCCACCTTCCGCAATCAAACGCTGGGCAACGCGGGTATCGGTCTCATCGAAGACTTGTTCAACCGCGGACCTTACGTCACGGGCGGCGGAAAGAGCATCGTGAACGCCACCGGCTGGGTGGCGGGCGAATCCTTCGAGATAAACTGGCTGCCCTCCGAGCGCGAAATTGTGGACCTGTCCAACTTCGACCGCTCCCTCGCGCTGCATACCACCGGGCAGTCGGGTCACGCCTTCCACCCGCATTACGACGACATGATTCCGCTCTGGGCGCGGGTTCAGTATTATCCGATGTGGTGGGAACGCGAGTCCGTCGTCGCGGACAGCGAAGGTCATTTGGCGTTGAAGCCCTAAAAATGAGCAGGTCGCGCTTACGGTCCCCGACAAAGGAAAGCGCGACCTACTTTATTCGCCATGCCGCCCATCCGCCAAGCAGCGCGCCCAGCCAGCTCGCCAGCAAATCCCGCAGGTCGAAAGTGCGGGAGGCGAAAAATTGCTGCGACCATTCTTCGAGGGCGATAAAGAGGGCGAGTATCAAGCCCATTGAAACGGCAGCCAACCTGCGGCGGGGATTCGAGTTGGAGGAGAGAACGGTCTGGGTGAGGAAAAAGTTCAAGAGTCCGAAGAGGATGAAGTGTCCAGCCTTATCCCCATACGGGAAACGATAAAGCGCGCGGATGAAAGGCGGCAAACTTCCCGTATCCGCAAGAACAATGAGAGCAAGAATAAACGCCAAAAAAAGCAGGCTGAAGGCTTTCATAAAAATGGGTCGGGACCGCAAGCCCGACCCGAATTTTACGCGGTTGGTTTTGTTTCGCGCCGCGCCTTCCGCCACTCAACGAACATCGGAACGACCGAAACGAGAATGATGGCGACGATAACCAATTCAAAATTCTTCTGCACAAACGGGATGTTGCCGAAGAAGTAGCCCAGCAGAGAAAAGGTCGCCACCCAGGTAATGCCGCCGACCACATTGTAAGTGGCAAAATAAGCGTATGACATTTTGCCAATGCCCGCCACAAAAGGCGCAAAGGTGCGAACGATGGGAACAAAACGCGCAAGAAAAATCGCCTTGCCGCCATGCTTCTCAAAGAAGGCGTGAGTCTTTTCGAGATGTTCGCGTTTAATCCATTTGATGTTGTAGGCGCGCTCGCCGAGGTAGCGACCGATGGAATAATTCACCGCATCGCCGAGGACGGCGGCAACCATCATCAAGCCAGCCAGAGTCCAGATGCTGAGCGAGCCGAGGGCGGCGAAGGTTCCAGCCGCAAAAAGCAGGGAATCGCCGGGCAGA
>JAIWOB010000128.1 GCA_020217065.1 Chloroflexota bacterium
AAGGGCATGACTACCAGCCCCGTCTCGACGAAAATCACCGCAAACAGAATTCCGTAAGTCCAAACTCCGTATTGGCTGATAATAGCGTCGAGGTACTCATCCAAATGCAGAAATAATTGAATCAAATAAGACAGAATTTCCATTTTTCCCTACTTTTCAGCGCCGCCGCGCGCGGCGCGGGAGGCAAAATATTCGACGGCGATAACCAAAGCAAAACCTGCCGCCATGAACGTAATCGCCCAAAACACCTCTCCGCTGAAAGCGGAAGGCAGGTAATTCGTCTCGCGGACGAAAGACTCGCTGACAGGTTCAAGATTTTTCCAGGGCCAGACCTTGCGAATGGAGCCAAGCATAAAACCGGTAAGAATGGACACCGTCAAGTCGTGATTTTTGTTTAGCGTCCAACGCAGGAGGCGCACAAAGGCGAGCAATCCAAAGACGGCGCCAATTCCCACAAGGAAAATGGTAAGAATATCGAGATTCTTAACCGCCTCGAGGACATAACGATATTTGCCCAAAAGCACAAGGATAAACGCGCCCGAAATTCCAGGCAAAATCATGGCGCAGATGGCGAGGGCGCCGCTCAAGATGAGCAACAAGGGGGTGTGCGGAGTCTCAGAGGGACTCGCCCCAACCAGAAGATAAGCGCCAACCGCCGCCGCAAGTCCGGCGAACAAATTGACCGCCGTCCACTGGGAAACGCGCTTGCGCACAACGACAATGGAAGCCACAATCAATCCAAAGAAAAACGCCCAAATAAACACAGGATGATTTTCCAGCGCCCAATGTAACGCGCTGGCAAGGGTGAGAATGGCAAATCCAATGCCTAAAATAAGCGCAAGCAGGAATTTCCAGGGAAACCCCTGAAAGGCTTCGCGCCACTTAAGGGCGAGGATGCGGCGGATAAAGTTGATGTCAACGGCGTGGATGGCGTCCAGCAATTCGTCGTAAATTCCAAGGATGAAAGCCATTGTGCCGCCTGAAACGCCAGGCACGACGTCCGCCGCGCCCATCAAGAATCCGCGCAGGCTGACGCCGAGGTATTCAAACAGGGTTCGTTCTTTGGTCATATTGGTATGTAAATTCGCTCTCGTTTTTTTATAAGCCAACGGGCGGGGATTATACACCGCTTTTACCGTTGGTTTCGATTCGACTCAACCAATCGCCCGCCGCCAAAAAGATAAAACTGCCAATCATGCCCGCGCCAACTTCCAGAGCGCCAAAACGGAGGAGATACCAGCCGCGCCACATACTCAACGCCTGCCCGGCGGCAAAACCGAGAACGCTCAACATAAGGTAAAGCAGCAGCCGCCAGCCGTTCCCGCCGCGCAAAACGTGAAAGAGCGCGCCAAGCGGCAGGGCAATGAGCAGAGCAAGAAGAAGAAGCGGAAGCGTCATGGGATAAGGATGAAGGATGAAAAACAAGAAAAGAAGGTCGTAATCCATGCAGAGACTCGCATGGTTGCCTGTCCTTCACTTTGACTACGCGCAAATTCTAGCGGATAATTCCACCGCCAAGCATTAATTCGTCCTGATAGAAAACCGCCGCCTGCCCGGCGGCAACATCGCGGACAGGACGGTCAAACTTCACCAAAGCCCGATTGCCGTCGAGCGGGTTCACCCACGCCTCAACTTCCCTGGCTGAATAACGAACCTTGACCAGGGCGCGAAACGGCTGCCTGGGCGCTTCGCCTGAAATCCAGTTGACATCGCAGGCGGTCAGTTCGGCAAAGCCAAGTTCGCCGGCTTCGCCGACAAGCAGCCTGTTTGTGGAAGCGTCTTTTGCGATAACGTACAGCGGAACCGGCGACGCAACGCCCAGTCCCTTGCGCTGACCGATGGTATAGTTCGCCAACCCGTTATGTTTGCCGACCACCTTCCCATTGGCGGCGACAATTTCGCCGGGCTGCAAAATTTCGGGCGCGTTCCGCTGAAGAAAGCGACGGTAATCTTCCCCTGCCAGAAAGCACAAATCCTGCGAGTCGGCGCGCGAAGCGGTCGGAAGTCCAAACTCGGCGGCAAGGCGGCGGATTTCAGGCTTGGGATACTCGCCCACCGGAAAGAGCGCATACTTCAATTGCTCCTGCGTCAAAACGTGCAAAACATAGGATTGGTCCTTGGCGCGGTCAACAGCGCGAAGTAAATTCCGAATTCCGAACTCCGAATTCTGAATCCTTACATAGTGTCCTGTCGCCATGAAGTCCGCGCCGAGGGCAAGGGCATGGTCGAGCAAAAACTTCCAGCGGATTTTTCGGTTGCAGATTAAGCAAGGATTGGGCGTTTCGCCGCGCGCGTATCCGTCGAAAAAATACTGAACGACGGTTTCTTTGAAGACGTTTTTCGCGTCCACGACATAAAAGGGGATGTCGAGGATGCCCGCCACGCGCCGCGCTTGCGCCATCGAATCGGGAGTGCAGCAGCGGTTGGAATCTTCCTTTCCAGGCTCCGACCACAGACGCAGCATCATGCCCATCACTTCATAGCCCTGACGTTTGAGCAAAGCCGCCGCAGCCGAAGAATCCACGCCGCCAGACATGGCGACAACCACCTTTTGCTTGGTCATGAGATGATTATACCAAGCCCGTCTTATTCATCTTTCATCCCTCATCTTTTCTCTCTTGACCTCCCCCCCGATTTTATGTATATTCACCCTGGCAGAGGAAAAACTTACCAGAGGAGACTCCCGTGTCAAAATCGGATTTCATCATCAGGAACGCCCGCGTCTTTACCAGCGATGAGGCGAATCCACGGGCGGAAGCGGTTGCCGTCAAAGGCAATCGCATTGTATTTGTCGGGACGAACGAGGGGGTGAAGGAATTTCAAGGCGAGTCTACGCGGGTGATTGACGGGAAAGGCGGCACGCTCACGCCGGGCTTCATCGATTCGCATTTTCATCTGCTTTGGGGTTCCATCTGGATGGGAGCCGCCCAGCTCTACGACGCCAAGACAAAAGACGATGTCCGCGCAAGCCTGCAATCCTTTTCGGCGGAAAATAAAACCAGCGAATGGGTGGACGGGCGCGGCGTTAAATACGGCATCGTCTCCACGCGGCAGGAATTGGACGAAATGGTCCCCGACCGCCCCGTGTACATCAACGCCTATGACGGGCATACTTCGTGGGCAAACACGAAAGCACTCGAATTGGCGGGCATTCTCCAGCCCGGCAAGGAAGCCCCCGGCAACGGCGTGATTGTCCGCGACGAGAACGGGCTCGCCACAGGCGAATTGCGCGAAACGGCGATGGATTTGGTCGCCAACCTGATTCCGCCGCCAAGCGAAGCCCGCAAGCGCGAATTGCTCAAACTAGCGATGAAGAAAATCAACGCCACGGGCGTGACCAGCGTCCACAACATGAACGGGGATTTGAACGAGTTGCAATTCTTCGCGGCGGCGGAAGACGCGGGCGAGATGACCGTCCGCGTGTATGTGCCGTACCACGTCAAGCCTGAGACGACGGAAGCGGATTTGAGCGAAGCCGTCGAGATGGCAAAACTTCAGGGCGACTTCGCGCGCGGCGGGTGCGTCAAATTCTTCATGGACGGCGTTTGGGAATCGTACACCGCGCTTAACCTCGAACCCTACGCCGACAACCCGGAAGCCAAGCCTGAAGGCATCTATTCCGCGGAACATTTCAATCGCATGGCAACCGCCTGCGACAAACTCGGCTTGCAGATGTTCACGCATTGCTGCGGCGACGGCGCCGTCCGCCGCGCGCTCGATGGATACGAAGCGGCGCAAAAAGTCAACGGGAAGCGGGACAGCCGTCATCGGGTGGAGCATATTGAGGTTATTCACATGGACGATTTGCCGCGCTTCAAACAATTGGGCGTCATCGCCTCCATGCAGACGAGCCACGCGCCTTTCAGCGCCAACGAAGGCGATGTATGGCTTGAACGCACGGGACCGCAGCGCTGGGGACGCTCCTTTGCATGGCGCGACATCCTCAACGCGGGCGCGCATCTCATTCTCGGCAGCGACTGGACGGTGGCGCCCTTCGACCCGATATTCAACCTGCACGTCGCCATGAATCGAAAAAAGTGGTCGCCGCAGGACCCCGACCAAACTCTGACTCTGGAAGAGTGCATCCTGGGCTACACCCGCAACGCCGCTTATGGAGAATTCAAGGAAAACGAAAAAGGAAAAATCAAGGAAGGCTATCTCGCCGATTTGGTTCTTTTCACGCACGACCTCTTTGCGCTGCCAAAGGAGGAAATCCTGACCGCTAAAGCCGCTCTGACTATGGTGGATGGAAAGGCGGTGTTCAAAGCATGACCGCCTACGCTGTCCGCCGTTTGCTGCAAACCATCCCCATTTTGTTCATCATCAGCGTTATCTTATTCCTTCTCGTAAGAACCGCGCCCGGCGGACCGCTGACTTCAGCCCGCCGCAACCCCAACGTAACGAAGGAACAAATTGAGGCGTTGGAAGAAAAACTGGGGTTGAACGACCCGCTTCCAGTTCAGTATGGAAGATGGATGGGCGGCGTGTTGACAGGAAACCTCGGCGAATCCATCAAATTCCGCCGCCCTGTCAACGAAATGATTGCGGAGCGCATCCCCAACACCCTGCTGCTGGTCGGCGTGTCTTTCCTTGTCACGCTGCTGCTCGCCATCCCCATCGGCGTGCTTTCGGCGCGAAAACCATACTCGTTCTTCGATTACGCGATGACGACAGTCACTTTCATCGGTCAGTCCATCCCCGTCTATTGGCTGGGACTTGGACTCATCGTCGTCTTTTATATCACGCTCAAAAACCCGTTTACGGGAGCGCATCTCTTCCCTGTCGGCGGAATGAACACGCAAGGCAAAAGCGACCTGCTGGATACGCTCTGGCATCTGGTTTTGCCTGTCGCCGCCCTCAGCCTCGGCTGGATTGCGTGGTACTCGCGCTTTCTGCGCTCCAGCATGATGGACGTGCTGCACGAAGATTACGTTCGCACGGCAAAGGCAAAGGGCGCAAAAGAGAACGTCGTTTATTACAAGCACGCCCTGCGGAACGCCATCCTGCCGCTGGTGACTTTAATTGCCCTCGACCTGCCGAGTCTCTTTGCGGGCGCGCTGTTTGTGGAGACTATCTTCGCCTGGCCCGGAATGGGACGCCTTTTTTGGGACGCCGCCAAAGGGCGCGATTATCCCGTCCTGCTGGGCGTGGTCATGATAACCGCCGCACTGATTATCGCCGCCAACATTCTCGCCGACTTGGCGTACGGCTGGCTCAACCCGCAGGTGAAATATGAGTGAGCCCCGCCTTCGTGAAAGCGGTCTGACGCAGACCATCCTCCGCCGCTTTTTCAAACACAAACTGGCGGGCGTTGCCATCGCGGCGCTTGCGTTTTTAGCGCTGACTTCCGTCTTTGCATTCGTCAGCCCTTACAGCCCCACCGTGCAGGAGCCAGCCAATAAATTTCAAACATCAAGCGCGCAGCATTGGTTCGGGACAGACGAATTGGGACGCGACCTTTTCACCCGCATTCTTTACGGCGGACGGGTCTCGCTGGCGGTAGGTTTGTTTTCGACCTTTCTTTCCGTCGCTTTGGGCGTCGTCGTCGGTTCGCTCTCAGGCTATTTCGGCGGATGGATTGATTCCATCCTCATGCGCCTGACCGACGCCTTCCTGACTTTCCCCGCCATCTTTGTCCTCATCATTCTGGGCGCGTACCTGCGCGAACAGCAAGTCCCCTGGCTGAAGAACAGCGTGGTCATCGTCGTCATCATTATCGCCGCCCTTTCATGGATGTGGCCCGCCCGACTTGTGCGCGGTCTCTTCCTTGTGCTGCGCGAACGCGAATTCGTCGCCGCCACCCGCGCCCTGGGCGGCAGCGACCTGCGAATTATCGTCCGCCACATCCTGCCCAACTGCATCGGACCGATTTTAGTCAGCGGCACGCTGCAAATGGCGTACGCCATTATCACCGAATCGGGACTAAGTTACCTGGGCTTCGGCGTGCAGCCGCCCACGCCCACCTGGGGCAGCATCCTTGCCACCGCGCAAAATCACGTCTTCCGCGCCCCGTGGATTGCGTTCTATCCGGGTTTAATGATTTTCATTACCGTCATGACCATCAACTACATTGGCGACGGTCTGCGCGACGCTTTCGACCCGTATGTGGTTCATGCTGAAAAGTGATTTACGCCATTGCGAGACGGTATTCTTCCGTCGAAGCGTCTCCTCGCGTCTGGGGATTGCTCACTGGCGCTGCGCGCCAGCGCAAGCGTCGGACTAACGCCCTCGCAATGACGTCAAAATAGACAAAGGAGAAGAGATGAAACTAAAGTTGTTGACCCTGTTCGTGATGATGGGGCTTGTCCTCAGCGCGTGCGGCGGAGCTGAAGAGAGTAAACCCGCTCCCGCCTCAGAACCCGCCCCAAGCGGGGAATCCCAACCACAAACGGGCGGCGGAACCGTCACCCTGATTATCCCTGAAGAGCCAGCCAATCTCAATTATTTCCTCGCCGACGCGGCAATCGTCCGTCAGGTTGCGGAAGCCACCTCGATGACCGGTCTCGCCACGATTGACGAAAACGGCGACTTCATCCCCGTGCTGGCTGAGGAACTGCCCACCGTCGAAAACGGCGGCATGTCGGAAGACTATTTAACCGTGACTTGGAAACTCAAGCCCAATTTGAAGTGGTCGGACGGCGAGCCGCTCACCTCGGACGATATTCGCTTCACCATCGAAGTTTTGTCCAATCCCAATTCGGGCGCGCTGGTCGGCACAACGGGCTTCGACCTGATTACCTCCGTCGAAACGCCCGACGACCAGACCGCCATCCTGACCTATTCCAGCCCCTACCCCGGCTACCTCGACCAGTTTTCCTACGGCTTGTTCCCACGCCACGCCACAGGCGAGCCCGCCGACATGATGAACTGGGCTTGGAACCGCAACCCTGTTTCGGCGGGACCGTTCGTCCTCAGCGAGTGGGTTTCGGGCGAAAGCATTACGATGGTCCGCAACCCGAATTACTTCGAGGAAGGCAAGCCGTATCTGGATTCGCTGGTCTTCCGCGTCGTTCCCGAACCAGCCGCGCAGACCGCCATGATGATGAACGGCGAGGCGCAAATCCATTTGTGGCCCGGCGAGACCCCGGAGGAATATGACGCCCTGCTCAAAGGCAAAGCCCACTACGCCACCGTGCCGGGCATCTGGAACATGGCGATTGACTTCAACTTGAGCGCGCCTTTTGACGGCGACCCGACCGCCTCGGCTCCGCATCCAATTCTGGGAGATTTGCGCGTGCGCCAAGCGATTGCCTCCGCCATTGATTACGATACGCTCATCAACGACGTAACCAGCGGCATCACCTCCGAATCCACAAACCCCTTCGCTTACGGCTGGTACAAATGCGACCTGCCGCGCCCCTTCCCCTATAACGTGGAAAAGGCAAACCAACTGCTCGAAGAAGCGGGCTGGGTGATGGGAGACGACGGCATCCGCGTGGCAAAAGGCGCCCTGTACGCCAAAGACGGAACCCGTCTCTCGCTCGAATTGCAAGGCTACACCGCCTTCGACCCATTACAGCGCACCGAAGAATTCATCGTTGAGAATCTCAAAGCCGTCGGCATCGAAGCGCGGATTCAAAATTACGATTTCTCGATTATCTTCGGAACGTTTGAAGACAACTCGCCCCGCGCCGTCGGCGACTTCGACATGCTGATTTTCGACCGCGGCTTCACCACCGAGCCGCAGAGTTACAACTTCGACGCCTATCACTCCTCGCGCATCCCAACGGCGGAAAATCCCACGGGCGGAAATTACTTCCGCTGGGTCAACCCGACCGTAGACTCGGCGCTGGAAACCGCCGGCAGCAGCTTCGACATCGAAGTTCGCAAGGAAGCGTATTGCAAAGTCGCGGAGCAGGTCACCAAGGACTTGCCGCAGGTGTACCTGTATGTCTTCCTCGACGGCTACGGCTACGCCGACAATCTCGAAGGCTATGTCCCAAGCACCTGGGGAAGCATGAGTTGGGGCGCGCAGAATTGGAAGTATAAGTAGAGATTGATAACTGGCAATCAAGAACGCAAACGACTCTCCGCTCACAGGAGCGGGGAGTCGTTTTTTAATCGTCAGTCTTTCAATTACCCGCTTACTTCCCCCTCAATCCCTCATCCTCCTTGCCTGGCGAACCAGCTCCACAAACTCTTCCATCTCGTCGTCGCGCTCGAAGTATTTGGCGATGCGCCGCGCTTCGTCGTAAACGTCGTCCAGTGAACTTCCCTCCGCCCAATAACTATTCTTCAAAATTTCGGCGTATTCCGCCACAATCACGGCGCGCTGGAAATAGGGGTCGGTCTCGCGGAAATCGTAAGCCAGGTCGCCGGTGTTGAAGTCCTTTGAAATCTCCGTCACTTGGCGCGTGTCGGGGTCTTCCCAGCGCATGTTGACGGTGGCGATTCTGCCTCGGGCTTGGGGATACAATTTAATTTCATACAAAGCCGTCACGGTATGACCCGCGCCAATCTCGCCCGCGTCCACCGTATTATCGCGGAAATCTTCATCGGCGACGGCGCGGTTTTCGTAACCGACCAGCCGATAACGCATGACCACATCGGGATTGAAATCCACCTGCGCTTTGGCGTCCAGCGCGATGGTTTGCAGGGAGCTGGTCAGGTTGTCGAGGAAGAGACGCTCGGCTTCGTCAATATCGTCCACATAGGCGTAAAAGCCGTTGCCGTCGTCCGCAAGGCGCTCCATGAGGGTGTCGTTGTAATTATCCATGCCGAAGCCGATAGTGGTCATCCACACCCCTTCTTCCACATAACCGCGAATTTCTCTCAAAATTTCATCCGCTTCGGTTTGACCGACGTTGGCGACCCCGTCCGAGCAGAGGATAACGCGGTTGATTCCGTCAGGCTTAAAAGCGCGCATCGCCATCTGATACCCCAGACGGATTCCCGCTTCAGCGTTGGTCGCGCCTTCGGGTTCGAGGCTGTAAATCGCGTCGAGAATTTTGCCTGACCTCGAACCGCGAGTCGGCTCCAGAACGACGCGGGCGTCCGAACCGTAAACCGCAATGCTGACCGTATCGTCGGGACGCAGCCGCTCAACCAGCAGTTCCAGCGAACGCTTGACCAGACCAAGGCGGTTGTCCATATCCATCGAACCAGACACGTCAATCACGAAAACGAGGTTGGCGTCCTTGCGCTCCTCTTCGGGGACCTCGTAGCCTTGAATGCCGACGCGCATCATGTGATAACGTTCGGTCTGGGTAAACGGCGAGGGACCGCCGTCCACATAGACGCCAAAGGTCTGCCGCTCGGACGGGGCTGGGTAGCCCTGCTCGAAGTAGTTGATATATTCCTCGACGCGGACAGAAGCGGCGGGCGGCAAGTTGCCTTCGTTGAGGTAATTCCGCATGACGGCGTAAGAACCCGTATCCACATCCAAGGCGAAGGTGGAGAGGTTGTCGTCTTCGGTGTCAATGGACGGATTGACCCCATAGTCCTCAAAGAACATGTCGTAGGGCTGGCTGCCGTTCTTAGGCGCGGGCGCGCCTGCCAGAGGCTGACCCGCCCCGCTCACCGCCTGAGTCGGCGCGGGCGCGAAGTATTCCTCTGTCTCAGGCGCTTGATATTCATAACCTCGGCTGTCAGGCGCTGCGGTAGCGGTTGGGGCTGCCGCTCCCCCGCAGGCTGTCAAAAACAGCAGCGCGAATAAGACGCTCAAACCGGCGGCTTTGCGTAAGGTTTTCATTTCTATTCTCCTTTTTATGTTTGGCGGTCAACGGGCGGCGTCCCGTTGATTTTTATGTTTGCATGGAGGACGCGGCGTCAAGCGGGAATGTTCCCAACTCAACCAACAATTGTGTAAAGTTACGCTCAAACCAATCAAAGGTAAAATTACGAACCTGCGGGTATCTCCATCCGCCAAATTAGAGTCCAAATGGATGCGGCGATGAAAATACTAGTAGTGGAAGACGAACCAGGCTCACGGCGATTGGTTAAGACGGTCCTAACCGCGGCGGGCTATGAGGTCGTGGAAGCCGCAGACGGTCAGGAAGCG
>JAIWOB010000131.1 GCA_020217065.1 Chloroflexota bacterium
GGATTCCGTGAATCACAATCGCGCTGGTTGATTATGGCTCTACGGAAACCCGTCAGGTCTTTTGCAGAAAGCCCACAAAATTAGACACTCCCTAACAAATTGGAGAACGCATATTGCGGAAGGGCAAAACGCGCTGAAACGATAACTTTCTCAACCCCTTTTGAGACGACTCCGAAAAATTGGCGGGACAGCGAAGGGCGCGCCGTTGAAATGCTCCAGACGCCGGACAGGGTTTCACAAAATTCCCCCCTTGACTCGCCCGCCCAACCTGCATAGAATAGTGCCCAATATGTTCAGCCTGCTGCGCCATCGTCACGGAACAGTTTCCCTTCTTGGACGGGCTGTTTAGGCGCGCCAGCCGGCTTGGCGTATCGAAATCCAAAACTCCCGTTCAACGGGAGTTTTTTCATAAGGAAGACATGATTAAGATTTTTGACCCCGCAACAGCCCAACAAACCCTTTTGCGCCGCGCGGCGCCCGGCGAGGAAAGCGTTCCCGAAGCGCTCTTGGAACGCATCGAAAAAACCTTCGGAGAACGAATAACCCCGCAGGAGGCGGTGGCGCGAATCTTATACGACGTGAAAACAAAGGGCGACTCCGCGCTCCGCTTCTGGAGCGAAAAACTGGACGGCAAAAGCCCGCAACGTTTCCGCGTTTCGAGCCAAGAGATACGCGCCGCCCTGAATTCGATTTCCAGTCAGGAGCGGACAGCCCTCGAACTTGCGGCAGCCCGCATCGAATCTTTTTATCAAAAACAGCCGCTAACTTCCTGGATTACGCAGGAGATGGGCGGCGTATTGGGACAGTTGATTCGTCCCATCGAAAGAGTCGGCTTGTATGTTCCCGCTGGAACAGCCGCCCTTCCTTCGAGCGTATTGATGTCGGCGATTCCCGCCAGAGTGGCGGGCGTAAAGGAAATTGCGCTGGCTGCCCCGCCCCGGCGCGGCACAGGAGAAATTTCCCCTGTGATTCTCGCCGCCGCCGCCATCGCCGGCGTAGAAGAAGTTTACGCCATGGGAGGAGCGCAAGCCATCGCCGCGCTTGCCTATGGCGCCGAGTCCGTCCGCCCTGTGGATAAGATTTTCGGTCCCGGCAATTTGTTCGTGACCCTGGCGAAGAAACAAGTTTTCGGCGTCGTCGGCATTGACGGACTGGCTGGACCGACGGAAACGGTCATCATTGCCGACGAGTTTGCAAATCCGCGCTGGGTCGCCGCGGACCTTCTAGCGCAAGCCGAACACGACGCGCTTGCTTCCGCCATTCTGTTGACTCCGTCAAAACTCCTCGCCGAAGCCGTTCAAGCGGAAGTCGGGCGGCAAGTCGAGACCCTGCCGCGCGCCGAGATTGCCGCGCAAGCGCTCCAAGAGCGAAGCGGAATCGTCGTCGTCAACGACCTTGAACAAGCCTTTCAACTCTCCAATTCATACGCCCCCGAACACCTGTGTCTCGCCGTCAAGGATGCGTGGGCGTGGAGCGAGAAAGTTCAGTCGGCGGGCGGAATTTTTCTGGGCGAGGATTCCTTTGAAACGCTTGGCGATTATGTCGCCGGTCCAAGCCACGTTATGCCGACCGGCGGCACGGCGCGGTTCGCCTCTCCGCTCAACGTCTGGGACTTCGTCCGCGTTATCAGTCTTATCGGGTTAGACCGGACCAGCGGCAGGGAATTATCCAAAGCCGCAGCCGTTATCGCCCGCGCCGAAGGTCTCGAAGCGCACGCTCGTTCAGCGGATTTGCGCGCGGAGTCCGGCGTCTCTTAAATTAGGCGTCGAAACGTCCAAAGTCTTCGGGCTTTGGAATCCAAATTAAAACCAAAGGAGTAGATATGTTGTCCCGTTTGTATCGCCTGCTTGTCTTATCTCTTACCGCAGCGCTTGCGCTGACGGCTTGCGGCTCCTCCGCCGAGCCGACCGCCGTGCGAATCGGAACGCAGCCCTGGATTGGCTACGGTCCCTGGTGGATTGCCCAGGAGAAGGGTATTTTTGAAAAATACGGATTAAAGGCGGAACTCGTTGACTTCATTGAAGACAAGGAAGTCAACGCGGCGTTCGCTTCCGGCGATATGGACGCCGCGAATCTTGCGACCCACACAGCCGTCAAACTATACGCCGCCGGGCTGGACTTGAAAATCGTCCTGCTTGAAGACGCTTCCTACCTGGCGGACGCCGTATTAGCCCCCTCATCAGTTTCATCCATCGCCGGACTTAAGGGCATGAAAGTCGCTTACGAAGAAGGAACCACGAGCGACCTGCTTATCAATTACGCGCTTTTGCAAAACGGCATGACGCTGGCGGACATCGAGCCTGTCTTTATGCCAGCCTCAGACGCCGGAGCGACCCTCATCGCCGGTCAGGTGGATGCGGCTGTGACCTACGAACCGTACATCTCCGCCGCCCTGGCAGACGGCAAGGATGTGAAAATTTTGTACTCCGCCGCCGAACGCCCCGGTCTCATTTCGGACGTGCTTGCCGTCCGCGCCGACCTCGACCCCAAAGTCGTGACCGCGCTCTTGAAGGTCTGGGACGAAGCCCTGACTTTTTATAACAGCAAGCCCGACGAAGCGAAAGCCATCATCGCCAAAGCGGTGGGCGCTTCTCCAGAGGAACTCAAAACGGCGTTTGACGGAGTGCAATTTTACAGCCTGTCGCAAAACAAAGCCGCATTGAGCGGCGAATTCGCCGTCGCCTTGAAAGATGTCGCCAATGTCGCGCAATCCATTGGCTTGTTAACCTCCGTTCCCGACCTGGAAAAAATCGTGGACGTGAGCGCGTATCCCTAAACTTAAAGCGGTCCCGACGGGCAAGCGCCTAGTCGGGACCGCGTAAAACGCTTCAATGAACCTTCCTCCTCTCAAAAAACCAAAACGCCGCCTGCTGGAAATACGGGCGGAGATTCCGCCCGCCGTCTATTGGGGCGCCGGCGTCGGGTTCATTGCCCTGTTCTTCCTCGCCTGGCAAATTTCCACATCCCAAGGGTGGGTCAAACCGATTTTTCTCCCGTCCCCCGCCGCCGTCTTGCGGGAACTGGCGGCTCAAATTCAAGAGGGCGTGTTGTGGCAGGATGTCAAATCCAGCGTGTACCGCATTATGGTCGGCTGGATGATTTCCACGCTGATAGCGCTGCCCATCGGCATCCTGATGGGGACGTTCCGCTTCTTCGAAGGATTGTTTGAGCCTTTCATTGACTTCGTGCGCTACATGCCTGCGGTGGCATTCGTCCCGCTGACAATTTTATGGGCGGGCGTGGGAGACGAGCAAAAATTCATCATCCTGTTCATCGGCGCGTTTTTTCAACAGGTGTTGATGGTGATGGACAACGTCAAGACCGTGCCATACGAAATGATTCAAGTCAGTTACACCTTTGGGCTGAAGAAATGGGAAGTCTTGTGGAAGGTGGCGCTGCCCGCCGCCCTGCCGGGAATTTGGGACACGCTGCGAATTACCCTCGGCTGGGCTTGGACTTACCTGGTGGTTGCGGAATTGGTCGCCGCGAACGTGGGGCTGGGATACCGCATCATGCGGGCGCAGCGCTTTTTGCAAACCGAAACCATCGTCCTGGGCATCCTGGTCATTGGCTTTCTGGGGCTGGTCACAGACTACGCCTTCAAGTTCGCCTATCGCGCCATGTTCCGCTGGATGGAGAAAGGCGGACAGTCATGAAGGAAGTCTTGACCGCCAGGAATGTATGGAAGGTTTACAACGCCGCAAGCAAAAAGCCGCTGGTTGCAATTCAGGATTTGAATTTGTCTGTGGGAGAAAACGAGTTCGTTTCCATCACTGGTCCTTCAGGATGCGGCAAGTCCACTTTTTTGCTCATGGCGGCTGGGCTGGAGTCCTCTTCGGCGGGAGATATTTTTTTCGAAGGGAAACCGCTCGAAGACGGCGCGCCGGGCGCAAGGCTGGGAATGGTGTTTCAGAACTATACCTTGTATCCGTGGATGACCGTCTCCGGCAATATCGGTTTTGCGCTGCAAAAATCCAACTTAAGCGCGAGCGAAAAAAAATCAACGGTGGAAGAATTTATCTCGCTGGTCGGTTTGAAAGGATTCGAAAACGCTTATCCCAACCAACTTTCGGGGGGAATGCGGCAGCGCGTGGCGATTGCGCGGGCGCTGGCGTACCGTCCGCAAGTGTTGTTGATGGACGAACCGTTTGGAGCGCTCGACGCGCAAACGCGGCGCGTCATGCAGGAATTGCTGCTCCGCGTATGGGAAACGCACCGCACCACCGTTTTATTCGTCACCCACGACATCGAAGAGGCGCTGCTGCTTTCAGACCGGGTTTACGTGATGACCGCCCGCCCCGGAACGCTCAAGGAAGTCATCCATGTCAATTTGCCCCGCCCGCGTTTCGTGGACATGGAAATTTCAGATGAGTTTCTTGCCTTGAAAAAAAGGCTTCTGGGATTGATAAAGGAAACGAGCGCCGAGGCATGAAAATCGTCCCGAAGGCGTTGTGGAGCGGGCGCTTCCAGCCTTCGGGACGATGGGGGCAGTCTGACAACGGCTACTTTTCCACGCCGCTCATTTCCGCCTTCTGTTTTAACTTCTTCTTCGACGGAGCCGATTCGGCGCGAAAGACGATTTTATTGTCTTCCACATCCACCGTCACCACGGCGCCGTTCTTGAACTTGCCGGCAAGCAACTCCACCGAAAGCGGGCTTTCGACGTATTTCTGGATGGCGCGGCGCAAAGGACGGGCGCCAAAAGCGGGGTCGTACCCTTCTTTGGCAAGCCAGCGGCGGGCGGCGTCGCTCAACTGAACCGTAACGTCATGCTCGTTCAGCCGTTCCTGCACTTCCTTCATTTGCAAAACGACGATTTCTTCCATCTGCTCCACAGTCAGCGGCGAGAACATGATGATTTCGTCAATGCGGTTCAGAAATTCGGGGCGAAAAGCGCCCTTCAACGCCTTGTCAATCTTCTCGTGCGCTTCGCGTTCGTCGCTGTCGGCTTTTTGCGGCAGGAAGCCCAGCGTGCCGCCCTTGCGGACGTATTCGGTGCCGAGGTTCGAGGTCATAATCAGGACGGTGTTGCGGAAGTCCACTACGTTGCCCTGACCGTCCGTCAGGCGTCCATCGTCGAGGATTTGCAACAAAGCGTTCCAGACTTCGGGATGCGCCTTTTCGATTTCGTCGAAGAGGACGACGCGATACGGACGGCGGCGGACGGCTTCGGTAAGTTGACCGCCTTCCTCGTAGCCGACATAGCCGGGCGGCGCGCCGAACAAGCGGCTGACCGTGTGCTGTTCGCGGTACTCCGACATATCAATGCGGACCAGGGCGTCTTCGTCGTCAAACATAAACCAGGCGAGGGCTTTGGCGAGTTCCGTCTTGCCGACGCCGGAGGGACCGATAAAGATAAAAGAGCCTATCGGACGGCGGGGGTCTTTCAAGCCGGAACGGGCGCGGCGGATGGCGTCTGAAATAGCGTGAATGGCTTCTTCTTGCCCGATAATGCGCTCGTGCAGGCGGGCTTCCATGTGCAGAAGCTTTTCGGATTCGGTCTCCATCATCTGGTTGACGGGGATTCCCGTCCACTGGTTGACGACGGCGGCGATGTCGTTGACGTCCACCACTTCGTCCAATTGGTGTTCGGTTTCCCATTTGTCGCGCTTCTCGACATACTGCGATTCAAGCCGCAGGCGCTCGGCTTTCTTTTGGGCGGCGCGTTCATAATCGCGCTCCAAACCAGCCTGTTCTTCTTCGGCGCGCAGACGGTCAATGTCCGTCTTCATGGCTTTGAGGTCGGGCGGCATCGAGTACAACGCCACGCGGACTTTGGCGGCGGCTTCGTCAATCAGGTCAATGGCTTTATCGGGCAAATGGCGGTCGGTGACGTAACGGTCCGCCAGGCGCGCGGCGGCGGTAAGCGCCTCATCCGAAAAATGCACTTTATGATGCGCTTCATAGCGGTCACGCAGCCCCTGGAGCATCTTGATGGTGTCTTCGACGCTTGGCTCGTCCACATAGATGGGAGCGAAACGGCGTTCCAGCGCGGCGTCTTTTTCGATATGTTTGTGAAATTCGTCCAGCGTGGTCGCGCCGATGCATTGCAGTTCGCCGCGCGCCAGGGCGGGTTTGAGCATATTGCTGGCGTCCATGGCGCCCTGCGCCGCGCCCGCGCCGACGACAGTGTGCAGTTCGTCAATCATCAGAATCACATCGCCTTTGGCGCGCTGGACTTCGTCCATGACGGCTTTGAGTCGTTCTTCGAATTCGCCTCGGAAACGGGAACCGGCAATCATCGCCCCCAAGTCAAGAGCGACGACTTTCTTGCCCGAAAGAATCTCCGGCACGTCGTTGGCGGCAATCTTTTGCGCCAGTCCTTCGGCGATGGCTGTCTTTCCGACGCCGGCTTCGCCAATCAACACGGGATTATTCTTGGTGCGGCGGGAAAGAATTTGAATCAGCCGCAAAATCTCCTTATCGCGCCCGATAACGGGGTCGAGTTTGCCTTCGCGGGCGAGTTGGGTCAGGTCGCGGGAGTATTTTTCCAGCGTGCGGTATTTGGTCTCCGCCTGCGGGTCGGTCACCCGCTGTCCGCCGCGCAGGTCTTGAATTGAATCGTAGACGCGGTCGCGGTTCAGCCCGGCGGATTCCAAAATGCGGGCGGCGGGCGTGTTGCGTTCCGTCAGGATGGCAAGGAAGATGTGTTCGGTGGAAATGTATTCGTCCTTCAGGCGATTGGCTTCCTCGTTGGCAAGGTCAATAATCCGCTTGACGCGCGGGGTAATGAAGATTTGTCCCGCGCCGCCGCCAAAGATATTGGCTTTGGGGCTGGCGCGCAGCGTGGCGTCGAGCCGCTCGGTGAGGGCTTCGGAGCTGACGTTAAGCCTTTCAAGAATTTGAGGAATGACGCCGCCCGGCTGTTCGATAAGCGCCAGCAGGATATGTTCGGTGTCTATCTGGTTATGCCCGTAGCGCTGAATGATTTCGGCGGCGCGCTGAGCGGCTTCTTGGGCTCTCTCTGTAAAGCGGTCAAATCGCATCATGGTTTGTGTTCTCCAGGCAGAACGGCGATAATGAACCAATTTCCGGGAACGGAAAAAAGCCGTTTTTTGGCTTTTGTCTCTGGTTTTCCGTCTGCAGGGGCGATTATAACAAAAGCCGAATTTGCAGGCTGTATACAGGACGTAAGAAGCGCGTTAGATTTTCAGATTGAATACCCGCGAAAAAACCGTATAATTTAAACGACGCGAAGGATGAAGGTCTTTGAAAAACGGAGGTTTCATGGCGAAGCGTATCGGTCTATGGATTGACCACAAAAAGGCGGCGCTTGTGACGCAGGAGGATGGGGAACAGCGGATTGAAACCATCGAATCGGAAGTGGGAAGGCGCGTCCCCTATCGCGGGGCGTCTCCCGCCAAAGCCCCTTACAGCGCGCAATACCAACAGGGAGACAATCAACTGGACAACAAATTCAACGAGCGCCTCAACAAGTTTTACGACAAGGTGATAGCCCATCTGCAAACCGCGGAGTCTGTTTACATCTTTGGACCCGGCGAAGCAAAGACCGAGATTGAAAAACGAATCGCCCGCGCAAAAATCAGGGCGCAAGTCACCGCCGTGGAAATCGCCGGCAAGATGACGGAGCGCCAAATTGCAAGCAGGGTCAAAAAACACTTTCAAAGAGGCTAAAAAATAAAAAGGGAAGCGCGTCAGGGCTACGCGCTTCCCCTACTTTGGGCTTGCGGCGATTGGACGCGCAGCCCGCCTACCGCACCGTCACGGCGTCCACAGAGCCGACGCCGTTTTCGGCGAAGACCAATTTCAGGGTATGGCTGCCTTGCGCCAGCGGCGCGGGAAGGTCCCATTTCTGCTGAAAGGCGGGGTCGCCGTTCTGGTTGACCGTTCCCGCCAGAACATCATCCACATATATCTCCACGCCGCCAAAAGATGGGTCGAGCGTATAGGATAAAGTAAACGACGTCCCGTTGAAGGAGAAGAGCGCCACCGAGTCTTTTCCAACCGCCTGCTTGTAAGCGCCTTGATATGCTTGCGGCTCCGCCACGTCATACCAAACGCCGGAGTACGAAAACGCCGCGTCGTCATAAACGACTTCCGAAGCGGGCTGGGGCGTCGGCGGCTCCGGCGTGGAAGCGACGGGGTCAAGCGGCGCGGGAGAAAGCGCCGTCTCTGTGGGGGCGGCGGTTGAAGCCGCCGTTTCGGTCTCGGCGGCAACGGTTTCGATAAGGGCTGGCTGGACGGGGGTCTCTGTCGCCAATGGAGCGGCTGCCGGGGGCGGGGTCTCAGTCACAGCCAGGGTCGCTTGGACTTGCGGCTCGGAAAGCGCCCGCATCCGCGTCGCTCCCAGGTTGGAAAAGGCGTCGGGCCAACCCGCTACATTGGCGGGAATCTTCGAGGCAGGATAATCTGGCGGAGCGACCCAGACGGGAGTGGGGATGGTTTGAAATGCGCCCAAATTCGAACCGGCGTTCACCACGGAGGAAGAAGAAAACCATTTGGGAATGGAAATCGCCGACGATTTTCCAATGGCGGGACTGTTTGACAAGAGGCTGCCATCCGCCGCAAGAAGCGGGTCTGCGACCTTTCCATTAGGTTCGGTCACGCCAAAAGCCGCCTTGCTGATGTCGTAATCGAAAGAACCGCCGGAGGGGGTCTTGCTAAACGCCTTGAGCGCGGTGAGATATACGTTATTGCGCACCGTCCAGGGCGTCGCCACCTTGCGGGAAAGCATGTCATAGGCGTAGAAATTGGCGGCGGCGTTGCCGACAATCGTATTATTGAAAATCCAAACGCCGTTTGCGTATCCCTTCGATAAATCCACCTTAAACGCCGAATTCAAACGCGACGCTTCTCCGGTGGGATTGCCTCTGGTGATTTGGACATTGTTATAAATGAAAATGGGACCGACCCCTTTTGTCGTCAGGCTTACCAGGCGATGCGTATCCGTCATGGTATTGTTATAGACATGGAAGTTAAAAGAATCGCCTTCCGGCTCGACGGGGTCGTCCGCCACGCGCTCGAAGCGGTTGCCGAAGATAAAGATATTCGAGTTCATCCACTGCCCGGCTGTATCGTCGGTGAATAAAAAGCCGTTGAAGGCGTCATGAACCCAGTTGTTGCGAATATGGTAAGAGCCGCCTCCATAAGAAGAAGCGTAGACCGCGCCTCCTTCGCAAGCCGAGCCTTTCAACTGGCTCCAGGTTTTGCCCTGCGCGCAGGTCTGGAAAAATTCGTTGTTTTCAATCAAGAGGTGGCTGGAATATTCTTTGACCAAAATCCCTGCGTGGCTGAAATCAAACACATTGTTTCTGAAGATAACGTAGTGGCTCGAAAGAACGGTGATTTGGTCAACGGCGTTGCGAAAAGTCAGTCCCTGCACGATAAGCCATTCCGAATTCTTCAAGACAAGAGACCCGCCGTCAAAGACAGCGCCGTTTCCCAAGAGAATGAGCGGCGCGGCGGTAGTTCCCTTCAAGGTCACGGTGTTGACGCCGCTATATTTGCCAGCCAAAAGAATAATCGTATCCCCGGCGACGGCGCGAGACGCCGCCTTTTGAATGGTCTTAAAAGGCGCAGACAGAGTCCCGGCGTTGGCGTCGCTGCCGGCGGGAGAGACATAGTAAACGCTCGCCGCCGCATGGGCGCGGAAAGGAATCCCCGCCGCAAGGGAAACGACAAGCGCCGCGCTCAACAGCCGATAAATAATTTTGTTCATTTTACAGCTCCTTTCATACAAATAAACCTGCCGCAGTCGGACGCGTAAAGGGTAGCACAGGGAGTTTTTCAAGCGGAGCGTCCGGCATAGGACTTGTGTACCGGGCGTCCCTACATTTCTGAAAGTCCTCGATTTTTCCTTTACGTTTTTGAAAGGGGAAACTGCAATCCCCCCCTTGTAGAGTTTTCACAAATTCATATCCCGTGAAGAAATTGAAAGGACGGGCGTTCTGCCCGTCCCATTTTGGAAAAATACCCGCCCATTGGCGATTCCCTCTCGGCAAATTTTCAAACGCACATCCAACGCGCAACCGTCAATATC
>JAIWOB010000137.1 GCA_020217065.1 Chloroflexota bacterium
CTTGAATTGAAGTATATCGAGCGGGTGAGCAGCCACCACGCCCCGACGTTTTTCCGCGCCCGCCGCAGCCCGATGTGCGTCCCCCGCGCGCGGAGATACTCCGCCGCTTCTTTTCCCTCCTCGCAGCAGGCGGAGACCGCATCCAAAAATTTTTCGCGCCATTCAGCGTGATTCATGTCTATAAAAGTGACTGTCATCGGGAAGATGACAGTCACTTGGCAGTGAGTTTTTAGAACCCTTCGAGTTTGCTCAAATCCGCCATGCCTTTGGACAGGTTGGAAACTTGTCCCACCAGCGCAAGGCGGTTTTGCCTGACCTTTTCATCCTCCGCCATGACCATGACTTTATCAAAGAAAGCGGTGATGGAGGGGATGAGATTCTTGACAGCGGCGAGAAAGTCGTCAACGCTGTTAAACGTTGAACGTTCGGCGTTTAACGCCTGATACAGTTTCTTTTCTTCCTCCGCTTCAAACAACTGTTCATTGATAATTGGTAATTGGTGATTGGTAATTGACGCGGCGCGGATGATTCTCACACATCTCGCGAACCCATCCAGAATGTTCGACCAATCTTCGCGCTTGACCCACTCCTGCAACTGTTTGACGGCGCGAAGCGCGCCCGCGGGGTTGTTCGACTGCGCGGCGAGAATCGCTTCGACCACGTCGTGCTTGAATCCCATCTCGCCCAAGAGAACTTTCAGCCGTCCCGCGATAAATTCGAGGACTTGCGCCTTGACTTCTTCCTTGACCTCAATCGGCTGCAACTTGGCGGAGCGATTCACCGCCTCGGCAAGGTCAAAGTCGAGGTCATGCTCAATCAGCGGCTGCACCACCCCAATGGCGGCGCGGCGCAGACCGAAGGGGTCTTTCGCGCCGGTGGGAGCAAGCCCCGCGGCGAAGAGCCCGACCAGCGAATCGATTCTATCCGTCAAAGCCACCGCCACGCCGATTTTGCTGCGCGGGACGGGTTGGTACTGCTCGGCAATCGCCTGCGCCACTTCGGGCGTTTCTCCGCTGCGGAGCGCGTACTCGCCGCCGATGATTCCTTGCAGCGAGGTCATCTCCGTCACCATCTGAGTCGCCAGGTCGGCTTTGGCGAGATACACGGCGCGCCCCAGCGGTTTGATTTCTTCCACGCCTTTGAATCCGAGCAGCCGACCGACTTCCGCGCCGAGTTTCAACATGCGGTCGGATTTATCCAACATCGAGCCGAGTTTGGTCTGGAAGGTGAGCGCCGCGAGCTTGGGGCGGTATGCTTCGAGTTTGAGTTTAAGGTCTTCGCGGACGAAGAAGTTTGCGTCGGCAAAGCGCGCGCCCAACACATGCTCGTTTCCCTGACGCACCAAATCAACGCCAAGGTCGTCGCCGTTGCGGATGGCGATGAAGTGGGGGAGTAATTGGTAATTGGTAATTGGAGATTGGTCGGCTTGCCCTGAGCGCGTCGAAGGATTGGCGACGGGGAAATATCTCTGGTGTTTTTTCATCACCGAGATTAAAACGTCTTTCGGCAGTTGCAAAAATTCGGGGTCGAAGCCGCCCATGACGGCGGTGGGCATTTCAACCAAATTGGCAACTTCGTTGAGCAAGGGCGAGTCTTGACTCGCCCCTACAAAATCGAATATGGCTTGTCCGCCAATCAGGGACGCGGCTTGATTCACCTGCTCGACGATGGAAGATTTGCGTTCTTCGATGTCGAGAATAATCCCCGCCTCGCGGATGAGTTCAAAATATTTGTCGGCGGAGGGAATCACGATTTCGGGGGAATCATAAGGACGCAGCCCGCGAGTCACATTACCGCTCACTACGCCGGCATATTCAAACGGGATGACGGTTTCGCCGAACAGGGCGACGTACCAGCGAATCGGGCGCGAAAAGGCGACTCCGCTGTCGTTCCAACGCATGGACTTTTCAAATTTGATTTCAGCGACGAGTTTGGGAAGCGCTTCCGCCAACACGTCGGGAGCCGGGCGTCCCTTTTGTTTGACGACGGCAAAGACGTATTTGCCGCCATCCTGTTCGCGGACTTCAAGGTCTTCCACGCGGACGTTGTTCTTTTTGGCGAAGCCTTCGGCGGCTTTGGTGTAGGACAAGCTTCCAACTTGTCCCGTTACAAACGGGGTTGGCAAGTCGGAGACTTGCCCTACGAGGGCTTTGTCGGCGGGCGGTCCTTTGACGAGGTCTTCGCGGTCGGGCTGATTCGGGGCGAGGGAATCAACCGCCACGACGAGCCGCCTGGGGGTGGCGAAAATCCGCGCTCCTTCATAGGCGAGATGAAGTTCGGTTAAAAGATTCGGTACGCGGGCAGATAAAAATTCGCGGGCGGAATCCACATCAGAAGCGGGGAGTTCTTCCACGCCGATTTCAAAGAGCAGAGTTTGGGGATTGGAGATTGGAGAGTAGTCGGGTTTACTAATCTCTAATCTCTGTTCTCTACTCTCTTTTAACATTGGATATTCCAACGCTTTGCGCTGTTCCAAATAGGTTTCGGCGGTGCGGCGGGCAAGTTCGCGGATGCGGCGGAAGACGGCTTGACGTTCGGTCAGGCTGACCGCGCCGCGCGTGTCGAGGATGTTGAAGAGGTGCGAGCATTTGAGGACGTAGTCGTGCGCGGGGAGAACCAACCCCTGCGCGAGACAGGCTTCGGCTTCGCGCTCGAATCGCTCGAAGGTTTCGCGCATGGCTGGCACGTCGGCGACTTCAAAGTAATATTTGCTATGCTCAAACTCTTCCTGACGGCGGACATCGCCGTAGGTGATTTGGTCGTTCCACGGCAGTTCCCACGCGGATTTGGCGTTGTGCAAGCCGATGAGGATGCGCTCCAGCCCGTAGGTGATTTCCACCGAGACGGGGTCGAGCGTCACTCCGCCCATTTGCTGAAAGTAGGTGAATTGGGTAATTTCCTGCCCGTCGAGCCAGACCTCCCAGCCGAGTCCCCACGCGGAGATGGCGGGCTGCTCCCAGTTGTCTTCCACAAAGCGGATGTCGTGGCGGCGCGGGTCAATGCCGATGGCTTTGAGCGATTCAAGATAGAGTTCCTGCGGGTTGCCGGGGTCGGGTTTGAGGATGACCTGAAATTGATAATGCTGCTGGAAGCGGTTGGGGTTCTCGCCGTAACGCCCGTCGTCGGGGCGGATGGACGGCTCGACGTAGGCGACGTTCCACGGTTCGGGTCCCAGCACGCGGAGGAAGGTGGCGGGGTTCATCGTCCCCGCGCCGACTTGGGTGTAGTAGGGCTGCCATAATACGCAGCCTTTCTCCGCCCAGAATTGTTGCAGTTCGAGGATGACTTGTTGGAAGTTGAGGGGCATGGTAGTTGGAGAGTGGATGATTAGATGATTAGAGCAGTGCGGGGATTATACCCGATGGGGCATGGGAAATGACGGCGGCTTCGCGCGGCTTTTTCTATGGGGGAGTTGGTTCTGTCTGGGCGAAGCGCCCGCGAACGGGAAAGCGGCAGCGCTAAATGTACCGAAGTTGATTCTGCATTTCTTCAGCGGCGACGGTATCCAGAAGGGCGAGCAATTTGGCGACGACCTCCGCGTCCCTGCGCCGTTTGGCGATAATCACCCCGTAGTGTTTCATGCCCTCTTCCAGAAATCTTCTATGTTGTTTTTCAAAATCCACGCGGTTGTGGGTGACGATGGCGCGGCGGAGCGAAACCGCGTATAGCATTTGCTCGTCGTCCGATTTCCCCAGCGTACCCGCGTCGCGGGCGGATAAAACGTCAAAGCCGCGCGTCCGCAGATTTTCCACAATGCCCGCCGAAACGTCCTCGTCGAAATACAGATGGATGTATAAGGACGAAAATTCTTCCGGGGCGTCTTTAGTCATGCGCGGGGACTCGATTTAACTCGATATATTTTTCGATTTCGTCCCGATGGTCGTCATAATACCCAAGCGCGTCGAAAATCTGCGCGAGACGCAAATGCGGCAGGCTGCGGGCAATGTCGTCCACGCTTTCGCCGAACTTCCAACGCTCCACAATCGCGCGGACGGGCGTGCGCGTGCCTTTAATCACAGGCTCGCCGCCTAAAATGGAAGGGACGCTCTCCACGTAAGGATGGCCAGAAAGGGAAGGCGTATGCTCCGCAGAAACAAGCGACTGGCGCAGCCGCTGAATCTCCGCTTCCAATGCGTCTAAACGGCGGATGACTGTTTGCAGGTCAAGGGCAAATTCGGTCATAGTTGCGGGGATTATACCCGATGGGACATGGGAAACGACGGCGGCTTCGCGCGGCTTTTTCTATGGGGGAGTTGGTTCTGTCTGGGCGAAGCGCGGCGGCGTCCCCGGCGGTTTCATCCGCGCAAAACGCCCCCTTCCAAGCGCCGCGAGGACGAAGGGCTACTCGGCTGCGGGTTGTAGTTTCCTCTTCCAGCGCGTGGAGGATGGCGCGCAGGACGCGGCAGCCGCGCCGCCAAAGCCAAACGCGGCGGCTTGCGACGAAAGATGCGCGGCGGCAAAGACTCAAAGAAAACGCTTAAACTCTAGCGGTTAAAAACGCGAAGGAAAGTGCGATATAATTCAACAAATAAGGGAGGCGACACCGCAGGATGCACGACATGAATAAAACGGTCGAAAGGAACAGCAAGAATTAGGAGACAAGTATGCCTTCGCTCAACGACATCCTGGCAGTTATTTTAGGCGGCGGACGCGGCGCCCGCCTTTACCCTCTGACGCAAATGCGCTCCAAGCCCGCCGTTCCGATAGCGGGCAAATACCGCCTGATTGACATCCCCATCAGCAACTGCATCAACTCCGAAATTTACAAAATCGCCATCCTGACTCAATTTAACTCGGTTTCCCTGCACCGTCATATCACCCGCAGCTACAATTTTGACGCCTTTCATTCCGGCTGGGTTCAGATTTGGGCCGCCGAACAAACCATCGAAAGCGCAGACTGGTATCAAGGCACTGCCGACGCCGTCCGTAAACAAACTCTGGAAATCGCCTCCAGCGGAGCGAAACATGTCCTTATTCTTGCCGGAGACCATCTTTACCGCATGAATTACAAAGCGATGGCGGAGTACCATTGGGAAAATCAGGCGGACATCACCGTCGCCGTCCAGCCGGTGACAACCGAAGAAGCCCCGCGCTTTGGCATTCTCAAACGCGAAGCCAGCGGCAAGATTTCCTCCTTTGTCGAAAAGCCCAAAGACCCGGAAGTCCAAAAGAATTTCATCAGCCGCGACGACCCCATCCGCCCCTTCCTCGGCTCAATGGGCATTTATCTCTTCCGCACCAAGGTCCTGATGGAATTGCTCGGCAAATTTCCCGACCACGACGATTTCGGCGGCGACATCATCCCCGAAGCCATTAAATCGCACAAAGTTTTCGGTTTCGACTTCAACGGGTATTGGCAGGACATCGGGACTATCCGTTCCTTCTACGAAACCGGGCTCATGCTCACAACCCCAAATTCTCCCTTTAAATTTCACGACGCAAAAGAGCCAATCTACACCGACACAAATTTCCTGCCCGGCTCCATCATCGAAGACTGCAAATTGAAGGACGTTCTTTTAGCGGAAGGCTGCCGCGTTCTCGGCTCCGACATCAGCCATTCCATCATCGGCATACGCAGCCAGATTTCCTCCGGCTGCGTCATCCGCGACACAATCGTCATGGGCTCCGATTATTACGAGCGCGACATTGAAGGCGTTCCCATCGGAATCGGGGAAAACTGTCATATCGAAGGCGCAATCTTAGACAAGAATGTGAGAGTCGGCAGCGGGGTGGTTATTCTGCCCTTCCCGCGCGGAACCGATATTGACCACGCAAGATGGTACGTGCGCGACGGAATCGTCGTCATTCCCAAAAACGCCGAGATTCAACCCGGCGTTCGCATCGCCCCCGAAACCTGATTTAATTCGCCTCCGCCTTCTTCAGCCGTAAGGAGTTCTCCTCTTTACGGCTTTGCGTTAAGCGCGGGGCTGCGTTTTGCAATTTAATTGCAAGCGCCGGGCGCGGAGACCGCTCAAGTCCGCGATAAAATTATGCTATACTCGCTTATATATGAAGCAGCCGCGCGAATATTGGAACGATTGGGCAGAGATTCTGCGACGCTACCGTCTTGACCGTCTCGCCTTAACCTTCCTGGAAGCGGGCGCGCCCCTTGCTCTGCTTGGCGCCCAACTCCTTCACTTTAGCCGCGGACTGGTCGCCAGCGACCAACTCGCCGCTTTGGCGTTAACGCTCGAAGAGGAAAAAGAAATGCGCGCCTTCGCCTCCTTTCTCGCGCAAGAAGAAAAGGCTTCCTCATGATGAGTTTTGCAGAAGCGCTTGTTTTTGTAGTCGCCGCCATTCTTTTGGGATTGACCTCGCTTTGGAAGCGAAAATCGCCCCTTAGGATGCGCGGAATACCCGCCCTGCTAAGCCTGCGCCGCGCCCTGGGTCTTAGCGTGGAAGACGGAACCCGACTGCACATCTCGCTTGGTTCCGCAAGCCCGCTCGACGGACGGGGCACTTCCGCCCTGGCGGGACTTGCGGCGCTGCGGCGCATCGCGGAACACGCCGCCGCCAGCGACGCTCCGCCAGTAGCCTCCGCCGGCGACCCTGCGCTGGGGCTGCTCTCGCAAGATACGATGCAGGCGGGTTATAAAACCGCCGGCGCGGAAGGCTTGTACGCTCAAGACACGGGACGAGCGGCGGGATTGACTCCCTTCGGATATGCCGCCGGCGCAATGCACATCTCCCCCAACGAAAACGTCTCCGCAAACATCCTCCTTGGCCATTTCGGTCCTGAGGCAGCCCTGATTGCCGACGCCGCCGAACGAAGCGGCGCGGTGCTTATCGGCGCAAGCGACAACCTGACCGGACAGGCGGTGTTATTCGCCTCCGCCCGCGAAGCGCTAATAGGAGAGGAATTATTCGCCGCCGGCGCGTCTCTTGAAGCCGGCGCCTTCCATGCGGCAAGCCTGACCTTACAAGACCTCCTGCGCTGGCTCATCATCCTCGCGCTGGCGGGGGGCGCGGCGTTGAAATTCCTGAGGTTTATCTGATGCGTATACTTGCCGTTTTTATCGCCGTTCTTTCCAGCGCCGCCGTCCTGCTGGGTTATTTCCTTGCGCCCCTTCTTCCCGTTTTGGCGCCCATCCAAACTCAATTATTGAGCGCCGCGATGACGCTTGCCGGCGTCGCAGCCCTGGCGGGAATCTTCAATCTGTTTTCGGTTCACGTCAATAAGACGCGCCGCGACAAAAAGAACGGCGTTTACAGCGCCTTGCTTGTCGTAAGTCTATTGGGGACTTTTCTTTTCGTCTCCGCGCTGCGCCCCGGGCACGCCCTCGTGCGAGTCGTCATATTGGAAAGCGTAGTCTTTCCAATTGAATCGGCGCTGATGGGCATCCTGACCGTCTCCCTGCTTTACGCGGCAATCCGCCTGCTGCGCCGCCGTCTGGATACGGCAAGCCTGTTCTTCCTGCTGACGACGGTCATCGTCCTCCTGGGAGCCGTGACTCTGCCTGCGCTTGGCGGCATTCCCCTCATTGGCGAATTTTCCCGCTGGTGGTCCCAAGTGTGGGCGCTTGGCGGGATGCGCGGCATTTTGATTGGCGTCGCGCTTGGCGCGTTCTTCACCGGTCTACGCGTTCTCTTTGGCGCGGACCGCCCATACGGTGGTTGATGACAAAGTCCGTTTCATGCCCATCCTGCGGAAGAAGCAACCCGTCAGAGCGGGAATTCTGTCAATATTGCCGTTCGCCCCTAACCCCGGCAAGCGGTCAACCCCTTACGCCTGGGCAAGCCCCCACACCCAAAAGCACCTCCGAATTTGAACCCGTTTTGCCGCAATGGATTAAGGACGCCCGCGATGCGGCCAAGCGCTCTTCTCAAGAGGAAGAGCCGCAGCCAAGCGTCGCGCCCCAAGCGCGCCCCTCTGCGTTCCTGGGCGGCGACCTCCTCGCCGGCTTGCAGTCTCAATCTCAAGAGGAAGAAGAAGACATACCGGACTGGCTCGCCGACATTACCGGTCAGCCCAAAAAACCCAAAACGCCCAAACCAGAATCCTCTGAAGTTCGCTGGGTGGGGGTGGATGGCAGCAAGGAATTCACACAACCCATCCCCAAGACCAAATCTCCTTCCGAATCTTCCACTCCGATAGAAGGAAAGCGGGAAACCGCCCCAGACTGGCTGGCTGACGCGGAACAAGTTCAAGCGCAAAAATCCCCACAGCCCTTTACGCTCGACTCGTCCTCCTCCGTCGAGGCGGAGAACCCCGACTGGCTGCGCTCCTTTGTCTCCGAAGGAGAAGCGGTCTTCGACGATTCATCGGGCGGCAGCGAAGAGCTCTTCCCTCCTGCGGATACGCCGGATTGGCTGCGCGGATTGGAAACTTTAGATTCATCGGCGGAATTGAAGTCTGCGCCAGCCTTTTCCGAAACGCCCGACTGGCTCAAAACGACGGAAGCGGAAAAAGCCGCCCCTTCAACCGACGCCGGCACCCCCGACTGGCTCAAAACGACGGAAGCGGAAAAAGCCGCCCCTTCAGCCGACGCCGACACCCCCGACTGGCTCAAAACGACGGAAGCGGAAAAAGCCGCCCCTTCAACCGACGCCGACACCCCCGACTGGCTTAAAGCGATGGAAGCGGAAAAAGCCGCTCCTTCAACCGAAGCCGAACTTCCGGACTGGCTCAAGACAACAGACGCCGTTCCAAGCGCTTTCGTCTTCACAAGCGGTCCCGAATCGGCTGCGGCAGACTCCCCCCCCGACTGGCTGAAAAACCTCGAACCTGCCGCAGAAGACGATTTGTTTAAGGACGTTCCACCCAGCCCGCAACAACCTCTTGCGGCGGAAACCGGCGCAACCGATGAAGAAGACGGGCTTCCAAGTTGGTTGAAGGCAGCCGCCCCCCAATCTTCCGTCTTTGCCGAGCCAGCCGAAACGCCGCCGGCTCCTTCATTCCCAGAAACTCACTCCAAGGGAGAAGAATCCCTCTTCACCGAACTGCCGGATTGGCTTTCGATTGTAGATGAAACCATTGCGTCGGAAACCGCCCCCACGCCCATCACAAACGCCGACGCCATCGCGCCCGGCGAACTTCCGTCCTGGGTGCAAGCCATGCGTCCGGTCGACGCCGCCGCCCCCCTTACGGCAGCGGCAGCCATGTCTGCCGATAAAACCCTCGAAACGCAGGGAGCGCTTGCCGGATTGCAAGGCGTTCTTCCCGCCGCCCCAGCGTCGTCCCCCGTCCGAAAACCCAAGGCGCTCTCGCTGCGCTTGAACGCAAGCGAAGAACAACGCTCTCACGCCGCCCTGTTGGAACAAATCCTGGCTGCGGAAACTTCTCCTCTTCCAATGGACGCCCCGTCCAGGCAGACGGCGTCCCGCGCCCTGCGCTGGTTCCTGACCTTGATTTTCTTTGCCGTCATTCCCGCCCTCCTCCTCATGCGGACGACGTTCTTCCCCCTGCCCAACAGCGTTTATGTTCCCCTGGAAATAAACGGCGCGCTGAGCGCCATTCAGTCCATCCCAGACGACGCCGCCGTTCTAGCGGTCTTCGACTATGAACCCGCACGCGCCGGCGAAATGGAAAGCGTCGCCACGCCCATCTTCGACCAGTTAATGCTGCGCGGCATACGACTGACGCTCGTTTCTTCCAACGAGACGGGCATGATATTGGCGGAACGGCTTATCTCCAGCGGTTACCTGGCGGGACATGAAAACGCCCAATACGTAAACCTGGGTTACCTGCCCGGCGGACAAATGGGAATTCGCGCTTTTGCCGATAACCCGTCTGGAAACGCGCCCTACGCTTTCGCTCAAAAGAGCTTATTCGATTTTACCCCCGTCGCCGCATGGGAAACGCCCGCGCTCCAAGGCGTGACTTCGCTGAATCAGTTTGCGGCGATTCTTCTGCTTACCGACAACGCCGACTCAGCCCGCGTTTGGATTGAGCAAACGCAATCCGCGCGAGGCGCTGCGCCCGTGACGGCGATTTCCAGCACTCAGGCTGCGCCCGCGCTTCAACCCTACTTTGCGTCCGGACAAATCCGCGGAATCTTCAGCGGCTTGCACGGCGGCGCTTTATTCGAGCAATATAACGCCAACAAACCCGGCACAGCCCGCTTGTATTGGGACTCTTACAGCGCCGGCTTACTGCTCGCCATCCTCCTGCTGACAGGAGGCGGGCTTCTGAACCTGGCGCTGGGCTTACGCAGCCGCGCCCAAAGAAAGGAGGGAGACTAATGCCGCTTCCTTTCGACGCGGAACTTATCAGCGGCGCGCTGGGCTTCATTTTTACGCTGCTGGTCTTCAGTTATCTCCTCGGCGACAACCCCCTCTTTCGGATTGCGACGCACATCTTCGTCGGCGTTTCGTCCGGCTACATTGCGGCGGCAGCCTTGTGGCAGGTCGTCATTCCGCGCCTGATTTACCCGCTTTTATCCGCCGCCGCCACCGGCGATATCGTCAACCCCGCCGTCATTGTTCCTCTGGGATTGACGGGTCTCGGCGCATTGATGCTGTTGTTTCCACGGCGCTCCGGTCTGGGGCGGCTTCCTCTGGCTTTCATCGTCGGCGTGGGAGCGGCGGTCACCCTGACCGGCGCTCTGGGCGGAACGCTCATTCCGCAAACGCAGGCGGCAATCCTCGCCTTCGATATGGAAGCCGCAGCCGCGCGCGGCGTTGGTTTCGTTGAAGCCACAGCCAACGGCGCAATCATCCTCTTGGGCGCAACGCTGACTCTGGCGTATTTTCACTTTGGGGCGCGCCAAAAGCCCGACGGTTCCATCAAACGGCTGGGACTAATTGAAGCTCTGGCGTGGGGCGGGAAAATTTTCATCGGCGCCGCCCTGGGCGCGGTCTTCGCGGGCGTCTATATCGCCGCTTTGACCGCCCTTGTGGAACGTTTCGCCTCCCTCATTCGCTTCATTTTCGTTTTACTTGGGATGTCCTCGTAGATATGGCTACCTCGTTGATTGACGGAAATTCCGTTTTGGCTGTGGACGTTGGCGCGGCAAATACCCGCGCGGTTCTCTTCGACGTGGTCGAGGGCGAGTATCGTTTTGTGGCGTCCGGCTCCGCGCCCTCTACGGCGCAAGCGCCTTTCAAAGACGTCAGCGAAGGCGTCCGCAACGCGATTGCCCATCTGCAAGACATCCTGGGAAGGTCGCTGCTTGACAATTCGCGGGACTTGATTCTTCCGAGCCAGGCGGACGGCTCAGGCGTAGACGGTTTGGCGGTCACCCTTTCGGCGGGCCCCACCATTAAGGCTGCGCTTGTGGGTCTGCTGGCGGAAGTTTCATTGGAAAGCGGAAGACGGCTGGTCGAGTCCACCTATGCGCGAATCGTCGAAACCATCGGTTTGAACGACCGCCGCAAGACGGAACAGCAAATTGACGCCCTGCTGCGCGCCCAGCCGGACTTAATCGTGATTACCGGCGGCACAGACGGCGGCGCGGCGCGCTCGATTCAAAAATTACTCGAACCCATCGGGCTTGCCAGTTTCATTATGCCGGCGGAAAAAATGCCCGCCATCCTCTTTGCCGGCAACGCCAAACTCGCCGAAGAAGTCAAGTCGCTGCTCGGCGGCTTCGCTTCTCTTTTGCATATCAGCCCAAACGTGCGCCCCTCGCTGGAAACGGAAGATATAGAACCTGCGTCGCGCGAACTGGCGCGCATGGTTGTAGAAGTTCGCAAACGCCAGATGCAAGGCGTGGATACGCTCCAGGCTTGGTCGGGCGGACATACGTTTCCCACAGCCTATGCCGCCGGGCGCATGGTGCGTTTCCTTTCCAAAGTTTACAGCGCCGACAAGGGCATCCTCAGCGTTGACTTGGGCACTTCCGCCGCGATAATCGCCGCCGGCTTTAAGCATACTTCCACGTTGAACGTTTACCCGCAATTCGGTTTAGGAGAAAACCTTCCCGCCCTGCTCAATTACGCCAGCCTCGAAGAAATCCTGCGCTGGTCGCCCCTCGATATTTCGGAGGGGGCGTTGCGCGACTATCTATACCAAAAATCCCTCTATCCAGCCTCAATTGCCGCCACGCAGGAAGACCTGGCTCTTTCGCAAGCGGTGGCGCGTCAGGCTTTATATCTGGCAATGCAGTTTGCCCAGCGAGATTTTCCGCGCCAGGCGCGCCGCATTAAACCCTCTTTGCTGCCGTTGTTCGAGCCTATCCTGGCGGGAGGCGGGGCGTTAAGCGACGCTTCGCGTCCCGGACATGGGTTGCTTCTCCTGCTCGACGCGCTTCAGCCCGCCGGCGTGACCACCGTCATCCTCGACCAAAACAACCTTCTGCCGCTGCTGGGCGCCGCCGCCGAACAAAACAACATCCTTCCGATACAAGTCCTCGAATCGGGAGCGTTCCTCAGCGCGGGAACGGTGATTGCCCCCGTCGTTTCCGCAAGTTTCGGCGTTCCCATCCTGCGCGCGGTTCTGACTTATGAAAACGGCACGGAAGCCCGCGCCGACTTGAAATACGGAACCATCGAAACCCTGCCGCTATCCAGCGGCGAGACAGGGCGTCTTAAACTTCAATTGCTGCACGGAGCGGATGTAGGCTTTGGAGCCGGACGTTTCCCCAAAGGCGGAATTCAGGTGACCGGCGGCGCGCTGGGATTGGTCTTCGACGGACGCGGACGCCCGTTGGAGCTGCCTTCCGACCCCGTCCGCCGACGCGAACTCATAAAAAAATGGCTTTGGACTCTCGGAGGCGGATAAACCATGCAGGCTCCCGTTCATCACATCGTCGGTTACGCCTCTATCGTCAGACAGCGTCTCCTGCCGATTCCCGGCGCGGTTTTGGCGCGCCTCAACCAAAAAGTCAACCCAAACGACGTCATCGCCGAAGCGAGCCGCGGGCGGGAACACCTTCTGCTCAACGTAGCGCAGGCTTTAGGCGTCAGCCCAGCCGCGGCGGACCGTCTCATCAAGTGTAAGGCGGGAGACCGTCTTGCCGCGAATGCGGAAATCGCCGTCGGCAGCGGGCTGTTTGCGCGCAGAGTTCTTGCGCCGCGCGAGGGGCGGGTTGTCCTCACGGGCGAAGGACAGGTATTGATGTCGGTGGGCGAAACAAAAATAGAACTGCGCGCAGGGTTGTCCGGCACAGTCATCGAACTCATTCCAAACCGCGGCGCGGTCATTCAGGCTGTCGGCGCGCTGGCGCAGGGCGTTTGGGGCAATGGGCGTATCGATACGGGAGCGATGGTCAACTTGATGGAACAACCCGATTCGGTTTTAGACGCCGGACGATTGGACGTAAGCATGCGCGGCATGGTTATCCTCGGCGGCATTGTGAAAGACGCTGAAACCCTGAAAGCGGCGGCGGAAGTGGCTGTGCGCGGATTGATTCTTTCCAGCTTATATCCTTCTCTTCTTCCGCTGGCGCGCGAGATGCGGTATCCCATCGTCTTGACCGAAGGCTTTGGTCCGATGCCCATGAATTCCGCCGCCTACAAATTGCTCAGCACGAACGCCAAACGCGAAGTCACCGTCAACGCGGAAAACCGCGACCGCTATAGCGGCTCCTGCCCGGAGGTCATTATTCCGCTGCCGGTCAGCGCCGAGCGGCAGCCGCCCGCCCTGCGGGACGTAGAAACCTTCGCGCCTGGAATTCAAGTAAGGATGAGACGACCGCCCTCAGCGGGCATGATTGGTTCGATTACGGCGCTCAAGCCGGGATTGACCGCCTTCCCCAGCGGGCTTCGGGCTCCAGCCGCCGAGGTCAAACTCGAAAACGGCGAAACGGTCATCGCTCCGTTGATTAACCTGGAAGTCATCGGATGAATCCGCAGATTTGTTGTAAAATTGAGTTCATACAACTGCAAGACGCTTGGGATTGCGAAACCTAACAGGAGAGTGTCTGATGTCTTTCGACGAAACCGTTTCCACAGAAGATTTTGACGACGCCCCGCTTCCAGAAGAATCGGGCAACAACCGCACGTTCCTGATTGCGGCGGGCATTTTGGGCGGCATCATTTTAATTTCCGTCGCCTGTCTGGGAGGCGTCTATCTCTGGACCCGCCAGACTGCCGCCGCCAACCAACAGGCGGAAGCGGCGCGCGCGGCAACCGAGGCGGCAGTCACCATGACCGCCCAAGCGTTTATAGACCAATCTCTGACCGCCACCGAAGCCGCCATCCAGCCCACGATTACCCTGACTTTTACAAACACGCCAACGCCGCCGGTGGCTCAGCCTTCTCCCACCAGCACCCCAAATCCGGCGCTGGCGGGGTTATCCGGCACACAAGCGGCGGCAACCGCCACCGTCGGCGCGGCATATACTCAGGCGGCGCTCGCTTTGAGTTTTACCCCCATGCCAACCACAACCGCCCTGGCTGGAACAGGCATCGCCGATGAATACGGCTTACCGGGACTGGTCGTGATGGCGCTTGCTTTCATCATTGTCATTCTCTTTGCGCGCAGGCTTAGAACCGCAGAGACGCGTTAAACCGTTCAAACCGTTCCATCCTTCGACAAAATCAAGGGCTGCCCCACATGGGGGCAGCCCTGCGCTTTTTATAGATGGGCGCGGCTGCGGCTTATCCGCGCAATCTTTCGCCTCTTATCCCATCGTCAATTTCGGGCGATATTGCAGCGCCTCCGCCAAGTGTTGAGGCTGTATTTCCTCGCATCCCGCCAAATCCGCAATAGTGCG
>JAIWOB010000132.1 GCA_020217065.1 Chloroflexota bacterium
AACGCCCTGGCGGCAATCCTGCTCCCCTTCATCGGTCAAACTCAAGCCGGGGCGCTGGTTGGATTGTTCGCGTTCTATATCACGTTCGAGTACGTCATCGTCAGTCACATCTCGCTGGCAAGCGAGCTTGTCCCCTCGGCGCGGGCGACCGTGCTTTCGCTCAACTTCACCGGTCACTCGCTTGGACGCGCCCTCGGCGCCCTGCTGGCTGGGTTCATCTATCAAAGATTTGGGTTTTTATTCGTCGCGCTGGCAACGGCGCTTTTCAACCTGGTCGGCTTGCTGGCGTTGAAAATCATGATTCAATTTCAACCGCAGAGACGCGGTGAGAAAAAATAAAAACTCTGCGCCTCCGCAGTGAGAGGATAGACATGACCAAACCGCCCGAACAAATCGAAACCGAAAGACTCCTCCTCCGCAAGCCGCGCATGGAAGACGCTCCCGATGTCTTCGACGGCTGGGCGCGGCATCCCGAAGTCACACGCTTCCTCACCTGGCGTCCGCACGAAAGCGTGAAGCAAACCGAAGAGTTGATGAGGCGCTCCATCGCCGCCTGGGACGGCGAGACCAATTTCCGCTACCTGCTTGAAATCAAAGAGAGCGGCGCGCTGGCAGGGATGATTGAACTGCGGCTGGAAAGCGCTCCCTTCAAAGTCAGTTTCGGATACACGGGCGCGTACGCCCAGTGGGGCAAAGGCTACATGACCGAAGCCGCCCGCGCCTGCATTCAATGGGCGTTTGGACAGCCGGGCGTCTACCGCGTTTACGCCACCGTGGATGTGGAAAATATTCCCTCTCAGCGCGTACTGGAAAAAGCGGGGATGCAGCGCGAAGGTCTCTTGCGGCGCGAAAGCCTTCACCCCAACATCAGCCCCGAACCGCGCGATTGCTACATGTATGCCATTGTAAAATAAAAAACTGGACAAACCGTAAAAAACTTGTCTGGCTTTTTAATAGGTCTATCCCGCCTCGTTCAAAAACTTCTCGCGGTTGGCGGAACGGGCGGTCTTGCCGCTGGAGGTTTTGACAATCCATTTTGCGCCAACAAGATGGACGCGGCGCAAGGCGACCGCTGAATTCTGCGACACATGACGGCGCAGGGCGTCGGCGATTTTCTGGCGCTCGGCGGGGTTGTCGGTGTCCACCTCGGCGACGATGACGACTTCCTCCGTCCCGGCTTCGGGGTCTTCGACGCCGAAAGCGACGGCGCGCCCGGCGTGAATGCCCGGCACTTCGTACGCCAGCGCTTCCAAATCCTGCGGGTACACATTCTTCCCGCCGACGATAATCATATCTTTCTTGCGCCCCGCCACAAAGACTTCCCCGTTCAAAGTGTAGCCGTAGTCGCCGGTCAAGTACCAGCCGTCGCGCAGGGCTTTTTCGGTGGCGTCGGGGCGGTGATAATACCCGGTCAACATGCAGTCGCTTTGCAGGGCAATCTCGCCGATGACTCTGTCGGGCAGGACTTCGCCCGCTTCGGACAGAATCCGAATTCGGGTGTTGTCCAGCGCCCGCCCGGAGGACATCATCCGCAGCGCGGGTTTTCCATCCACTGGAGATTTGGCGACCCGCTCGTTGATGTAGGACTCGCGGTCAATCTCATCCGTGACGGGCTCGGTCCCCAACGGGGTTTGGGTCACGCCGAAGACGTTTTCCGCCATCGCGTAACTGCATTGAAGCGCGTTCATCCGCAAACCGTATTTTTGGAAGCGTTGATAAAACGCCTGATGGCTTTCCCATTTGACGGGCTCGGAGCAGTTGGTAATGACGCGCCATGAAGAGAGGTCAACGCCTTCGAGGTCGCGCTCGCGGATTTTCTGGGCGCAGAAGTTATAGGCGAAGTTTGGCAGCCACGAAAGCGTCCCCTTGTAACGGCTGACGGCTTGGAAGAGTTTGTGCGGCGCGCGCACCCAGTCGAAGGGCGAAAGCAAAACGAGGGTGTTGCCCGAAAGAATCGGCATGAGGAAGCCCGCGATGAGTCCCATATCGTGATAGAGCGGCAGCCAAGAAACGACGACATCGGCTTCGGTGAGCGCGAGAGCGCGGGCGTACGCTTCGAGTTGATTCAACACCGCCCGATGCGACAGCGCGACTCCCTTTTGCAGACCCGTCGTCCCGGACGAGTGTTGCAGCAGGACGATTTCAGCGGGCGAGCGAGTCAACCCTGAAAGTTGGTCAAACCCCGGTTCGGACTCCGCTTCGAGTTGGTCGGTGAGCAGCACACGGCGCACCGAGTCGCCCGCCTTCAACGCCGAGCGGACATCCGCCTCGAATTCAGGGTAGGTCACAATCGCGGCGGGCTGGGTGACGGCAATCAACGCGGCAAGGTCGGCGCGATACCGTTCCGGCGAAAGTTTCTCAGTCAGAAACGGCATGATGGAGGGAATCGCGCCGCGCAAAACCGCCCCCCAAAAGGCATAAACTAAATCTTCGCCGTGCTGGAGAATCAACACAACGACTTCGCCGGGCTGAATCCCTTCGCGGACGTAGGTCTTGGCGTACCGCGCCGAGCCGGCGACGAGGTCGTGATACGAAATCGGGAAGTCATCCTTCCCTGCATGTTGCATCACGATGGCTGTCTTTTGCGGATGCGCTCGATAATTTTTTTGGATGAGATGGGCAAGCGTGGTCATGAATTTCCAAAACCATTCGCCGCGGAGACGTTGAGGCGCCGAGTTTTTTCTTGTTTTCTCGGCGTCTCCGCGCCTTCGCGGTCAGGCGTTGAATTTTTACCAGCGGCGAATTACTGCCGCGACATAATCAACTTCGCAAGTTGTTCCAGCGAGTCGAAGGTGTCGGCGTTGAGTTCGGTATCCTCAATGCGGACGCCGAAGGTATCCTCGACAAACAGGCTTAAATCCATCAGGCTAAAAGAATCAACCAGCCCGCTGGAAATAAGCGGTTCCGTCGCGCTGATGACGCGGTTGGGTTGTTTGAGAATCTTCGCGGCAATAAAGTTGGATAACCGGAGAATGATTTCTTCCATGCTTCTTCCTTTTCTTGAAATGGGAATCGTCGGCGGGAATTCTACTTCAAAATTTGTTTCCTGCCTTCCTGCGGTATGATTAAAGCATTGGAGACGCATCCCATGTCATTACAATCCTGGAAAATTCTACAATCGAGTTACATCCGCCCGCGCTATCGTTTTGACCGCGTAGAGCTGCCCAGCGGAAAAACCTTCGAGGCGGTTGCGCTGGAATTTCGCAATTGGGCGTCGGTCATGGCGCTGACCAAAAATCAGGAAGCGGTCCTGGTAAAACAATTTCGTCACGCCGCGCAAGCCGTCGTTTGGGAATTTCCCGGCGGCGTGGTGGACGACGGCGAAAATCCGCTCGAGGGGGCGCGGCGCGAACTTGCGGAAGAAACGGGCTACACCGCCGCAAATCTTATCGAAGTCGGAAGGTTCTATCCCAACCCGGCGCTGCAAACCAATTGGATGTACGCCTACCTGGCGTTCAACGCCGAAAAGACGGACATCCAGCGCCTCGACGAAGCCGAAGACATCGAAGTGCATCTCGTCCCGCTCGACGAATTAATCGCCATGGCAAAACGCGGCGAATTCCTCAACGGCTTGCAATTGGCGGTTTTATTGCACGCCCTGGCGCACATCAATCGAATTCAATGAAATCGAAGTTTTTCGTCGGTCTCAAATACCTCCTCCAGTTCGGTTTCCGTCCGCTGGCGTGGTATGCCTTGTATCAATTCGGCTTGCTCACTGGGCGCTACAAAAGGCTTGACCGCAGACCGCAGACCGCCGTCCATCGTCCATCGTCTACCGCCCATTGTCTTTTCCATCCTCCCTCCCCTGACCAACTTTCCCAAACCCTCGGCGAAGAGGGCAAAACGCTTCTTTTCAAGGAAGCCGATGAAATCGTAAATGGACAAGTCCGCGTTTTCGGCAAGCTCGTTCCGCTTGACTTCACCCACCCCGAACCCCTCCGCCACTGGACGGAGTACGAAACAAACCACGCCCTCATTTCTCGGTTCGCGTCCCTCGTCCCTCACTCCGACATCAAATTCCTCTGGGAACCCGCCCGCTTCGGCTGGGCGTTCGCTCTTGGACGCGCCTACCGCCTGACGCAAGACGAAAAATACGCCCAAGCCTTCTGGCGGCATTTCGAATCCTTCACCCAAGCCAATCCCGCCAACCTAGGTCCGCACTGGATGAACGGGCAGGAAGTCGCCATCCGCCTGATGGCTCTCGTCTGGTGCGCCCACGTCTTCCCAAACCAATCGCCCAATTACCAGCTACTAATTACCTCCATCCACCGTCACGCTGCCCGCCTCCCCGCCACCCTGCCCTACGCCCGCTCGCAAAATAACAATCACCTCGTCACCGAAGCCGCCGCGATTTACACGGCGGGATTATTTTTTGATAACGCCAAATGGCGCGTCCTCGGCTGGAAATGGCTCAACTGGGCGTTTCAAAATCAAATTGGCGGCTACGGCGAATATATTCAGCACAGCGCAAACTACCATCGGTTGACGCTGCAAACCGCCTTATGGGTCAACCTCATCAAGCGCGAAGCCTTCCCGGCGAAAACGGCTCAGGCTCTTGGACGCTCCGCTCACTGGCTTTTCTCCCTGCTGGATAACGAATCGGGACTGACCCCCAACTTGGGAGCCAACGACGGGGCTTTGATTTTCCCCTTGAGTTCCTCCGCCTTTGAAGATTACCGTCCCACCGTGCAAGCCGCCGCCCGCGCCTTCCTGCGGACTGGGCTCCCCGCTGGCGTTTGGGATGAAATGTCCCTTTGGTTCGGTCTCAAACCCGCCGAGCGGGTCGCCGACTCCAGCGCCTATCTCACCGACAACCTGCGCGGACAGAACTCCTGGGCGTATCTCCGCGCTTCGCATTTCAAGAGCCGCCTCTCGCACATTGACCAACTGCACCTCGACCTTTGGTGGCGCGGACTGAACGTCACACAGGACGCAGGAACCTATTTATACAACGCCCCGCCGCCCTGGGACAATCCGCTGGCGACGACGCGAGTCCACAACACGGTTACGGTGGATGGGCGCGACCAGATGACCCGAGCAGGTCGCTTCCTCGTTTTGGATTGGGCAAGCGCCTACTCGAAGAATCTCATCGAGACCGATGAAAATATTCTGGGACGAGTCCGCGCCTTCCATTGCGGCTATGGCAGCGTCAAGCACGAGCGCACGGTTACGGTTTATCGGGACGAACGCTGGACGGTTGAAGATAAACTTACGTCCCCCCGCCGCCGTCCGCATACCTACCGTCTCCACTGGCTCCTGCCCGACTGGGAGCATCAACTCGAAGAAACGGAATCAACCGTCAGATTAAGACTCAAATCCCCTTATGGCTGGATAACCCTTTCCTCCTTCATCCTTCACGCGAAGCGTTCATCCTTTTCTGTCTCCCTCGTCCGCGCAGGAGAATTGATTCGCGGTCAACGTGAAGTCCTCCCCTACGAAGGCTGGGTCTCCCGCCGCTATGGGCAAAAAGTCCCCGCCCTCTCCCTCGCTTTCGAAGTCGCCTCGGAATACAACGTTACGTTTAGCAGCGACTTTACCTTCCCCCAATAAACACGCTCCGTTCGCCATTCACAAATCTCCCCAATTACCATTTACCAATCCACTCATCGGGCGTAAAATAGCCGCGCCGCAAAGGCAAGGTAAAGATGTATCGCGCAGAAGAGAATGACCTTGGTTCGTCCGATAATAACCCGCCCAGTATAAGGCGCTGGGACGAGGACGCTTTTAACTCAAACATCGCGGTCACGTAGGCGCGCGCCGCCCTGCGTGACTTTACTTCACGCAAGGAGGCTGCCATGCTGACCATTTACAAAACCACGGAAAAAGGGCTGGAAAAGCTTGAAGCAATGACCAACGGCGCATGGGTCAACGCGGTTGACCCAACGCCGGAGGAAATTGAAAAACTCGTCAATTGGGGGATGGACATGGATTACATTAATTATTCCCTCGACCAGGACGAAATGGCGCGCATGGAAAGGGACGAAGACTACACCTTCATCCTGCTGCGCATTCCCTTGCACCAGCCGGAAAGCGACATCCCCTACAACACCGCGCCGCTGGGCATTATGATTTTAGGCAATAAAATCATCACCGTCTGCCGTTATGAAAGCGATATTTTCATCGCGCTGACCAACGGCAAACATCGTTATCTGAAGACAGGCAAGCGCTACCGCATGGCGCTTTACATCTTCCTTGAGACCGCGTCCCGCTATCTGAACTTATTGCGCGAAATCAACCGCGCCACCGAGGTTGTGGAAGACCAGTTGCAAAAGTCCACCCGCAACCGCGAAGTGCTGGAACTGCTCAAATATCAAAAGAGCCTCACCTATTTCGCCACCGCCCTGCGCTCGAACGAAGTGATGATGGAGCGCGTCCAAAAAACACAGCTCTTTAATTATTACGAAGAAGACCAGGACCTGCTCGAAGACGTGCTCACCGAAAACCAGCAAGCCATCCAAATGACCAGCATCAACGCTGAAATCCTCTCCAGCATGATGGACGCCTTCGCCTCGATTATCTCCAACAATCTCAACGGCGTGATGAAAGCCCTTGCCGCGCTGACCATCATTCTCAATATGCCCGCCATTGTCGCATCGTTTTACGGCATGAACGTAACCCTGCCCGGCGCCGAATCTCCATTTGCTTTTTTGATGACCATTGGACTATCCTTAATCTTGACCACCGTCGCCACCTACATCTTCTATAAACGGGATTGGTTCTAACATGAAAGCCGAATTACTCTTCGACGCTCAAGCTGCGCTCGGCGAAGGTCCCGCCTGGGACGCGAAATCCCAAACCCTCTATTGGGTGGACATCCTCGAAAAGCGAATCTACGCCGGGAGCCGGGTCGTCGCGCAGTTGGAGCGCTTCATCGGATGCCTCGCCCCGCGCCGCGGCGGAGGACTGATTGCCGCCCTGAGCGACGGCGCAGGGTCTTCTTTTTTCGTTGACCTTCAACCCGATACCGCCCGGCAGAGCGTCCTCGCCGCCGTCCACGAACCCGCCGCCAACCGCTTCAACGACGGCAAATGCGACCCCGCCGGGCGTTTCCTCGCCGGCACAATGGCGATGAACGAAAGCGACCCGACAGGCGCGTTGTATTCGTTTGACGGAAAACGGGTCGTAAAATTATTCGGCGGCGCAACCATCTCCAATGGGTTGACGTGGAGCCCCGACTACAAAACGTTTTATTACATTGACACGCCCACCCGCAAAGTTCAAGCCTTTGACTACGACCTCGCGACGGGACAAGTCGCAAATCCGCGCGCCGCAATCCAGATTCCCGCTTCCCTCGGCTGGGCAGACGGCATGACCTCCGACGCCGAGGGCAATTTATGGATTGCCATGTGGGGCGGGGCGCAGGTCACAAGGTGGAATCCGCAAACGGGCAGACTGCTGGAGCAAATCCCCGTGCCAGCCTTGCAGACCTCCTCCTGCGCTTTTGGCGGCAAAGACATGAACGAGTTGTACGTCACCTCCGCCAGAAAAGGGATGAGCGCATCGGACCTGAAAAAGTACCCGCTCTCAGGCGGGCTGTTCAAGGTGGAGACAAAAGTCGCCGGCCTGCCGGCGTTTGAGTTCGCCCAAACCGTCCCGCAGGCTTCATAAATACCTTTCAGGCGGGTTACTTGAAAAACGCGAGGTTCAGTTTCGCCCACAGCGGCGGACCGAGAATCAGCAGACCGACCAAAATCGCGGCGAGCGCGGCGACCAAAACAGCCGCCGCGCCCACATCCTTGGCAATCTTTGCCAGCGGGTGATGGTCTGGGCTGACAAGGTCAACCACGGCTTCGATGGAAGTGTTCAAGAATTCTGCGGCGAAGACCATCGCCATGGTCAGCGCAAGCGCCGCCCAGTCGCGGGCGGGGAGTTTTAGCCAGAGACCCACAATCAAAACTGCGCTTGCCGCCCCAGTGTGAATCCAAACGTTTTGCTGAGTCCGCAGGGCGTACCGCCAGCCGTGAAACGCATAGCGGAAAGATGCAAGCCGGGAGGAGAAAAAGGATTTCATTGGATTATCGCAGCGCGGTCAAAAGCCCCCCGGCATTTGACCGCAACGACTCCCGCGAATTAACTTTCCTGAATCTGGATATGCCCCAACCCCAGTTTTGACATTACCTCCGCCTGCGCCCGCCACATGCGGGCTTTCTCGTCCGCTTCGGCATGGTCATGACCGAGCAGGTGAAGAACGCCATGCACCACGAGCAATTGCGCTTCGGCTTCGAGCGGATGACCGGCGGCTTCGGCTTGGCGTTTTGCGCGGGGGATGGAGATGAGGATGTCGCCCAAATAACGAACGCCCGTTTCGGGGTCTTCCTCGCCGGCGGGGAAGGACAACACGTCGGTAGGAGCGTCTACGCCGAGGTAGTCGCGGTTCAGCCGCCGGAGTTGGTCGTCGTCGGTCAGGACAATCGTCAGGTCCGCCCCCAAGTCCGAAGATTCAGATTCCAGCGTGAATTGGGCGGCGCGTTCCAGCAGGGCGGGGTTTGAAAACTCCTGTTGTAAGTCAACGTAAATCATCTTATTTTTGCGCGGCAGGCAGAGTGGCGTCGTTCTCGACAGGCTTGGCGTTGGGATATTGAATGCGCGGGTGATAGGAGCCGCGCAGGGTGGTGACAAAGGATTCGGTGATGAGACGCAAATCGCGGAGGGTGAGGAGGGTGTCGTCGAGTTGATTGTGCTTCTGCACGGTTTCGATGACGTTTTGAACAAGGGCGCGCAAGGCGTCGTCATTGGCAGGACGCTCGGCGCGGGCGCGGGCTTCGGCGGCATCAGCCAGCATTAACAAGGCGGTCTCGCGCGAGCGGGGGCGCGGACCAGGGTAACGAAATTTTTCGATATCCACTTTGGAAACGTCGCCGCCTGCCGCATTAAGCGCCTGTGTGTATTGATAGCGGGTGACGAGCGTGCCATGATGCTCCAAGATAAAGTCGTGCAGGCGCTCGGGCAGGCGGTATTTTTTCGCCAGTTGCACGCCGTCGGTCACATGGCGGATGATAATGGCGGCGGCTTCTTCGGGGGGAATATCGTGATGCGTATTGAAATTTCCCGGAATTTGGTTCTCGATAAAGAACGTGGGGTTGAGCGCTTTGCCAATGTCGTGAAACTGCGCCCCAACGCGGGTCAACAGGGGGTCGGCGCCAATTTTCTCCGCCGCTTGTTCGGCAAGATTGGCGACTTGTAAACTGTGCTGGTAGGTCCCTGGGGCGTTACGCAGGAAAAATTGCAGCAGCGGGTTGTCGGGGCGGGAAATATCGAGAAGTTGGAAGACGGTAATAAACCCCAGGGCTTGCGCCAGGAAATATTGTAAAAGCAAAGCGACGCTGGCGGCGGAAAACCCGGCAAAGAGGACCGCTCCCGTGAGTTGAACCGCCCCCAGCCAATCCGGAGCCAAAAACGGCATCCGATAGGCGAGGAGGACAGCCAGTCCGGAAAAGGAAATCGCCGCCCCCGCGCGCACGAAGCCCCAAAAACGCCGCACCGCCCCCATTGCCAGCACGCCAATCAGCGAAGTCAGCAGGTAATAAGGCGCAAGGTCAAGGGTGTTGGATAAGCCATAGGAAGCCAGCAGACATAGAGGAATGGAAACGACCAAGCCCGCTTCCAACCCAAAGAGGGCGGCAATTAATAAACCCGCCGCTTGAAGCGGATACCCATACGGGGCAAGCGTGCGGTTGACGACCAGGCGCGCGCCCACCAAAAAAACAATGAAAACAATCGCGATGACCAGCGCGCTGCGAAGGTCGTTGACGACAACCTGACGCTTGCGGCGAGAGAAATAAAGAGGCACAAAAGCGATGGAAACCGCAACAATCGCCGCCGCGCCAAGCGTGTCTTCCCAGCGTTGACCGCGATGAAGCAAACCCAGCTGCTCGAAGGCTTCCATATCGGCGGGGGTGATAATCTCGCCGGCGGGCGCAATGGTTTCCCCGCTTTTATAAGTCCGCACAATCGGCTTGACCGCGTCGCGCGCAGCCTGGCGGGCGGCAACGGTCAATTC
>JAIWOB010000133.1 GCA_020217065.1 Chloroflexota bacterium
CTCGCTGTAAAAACTGTTCGGCACCACAAAGGCAACCGCCAATTCCGTCACCAGCGCGGATTGCTGTTCGTTCAAAGTCAGGCTGACTTGAGAGGCGACCCCCGCTTGCGCCGCTTCCAGTTTATCTTCGTAGATGGCGCGGCGCATCACTTGTTCCAAGACCCGCAGCGCCTCCGCCTGCGCCGCCTCCCAGCGAGCGTCGGAAATGCCGAGCAGATAATCTATGGTTTCCAACTTCAGGCGGACGTCGCTAAGCGCGACCAGGCTGGATTTTTTTTCCTGCACGGTCAATTCGGGGTTGGAACGAATGGAGGTGATGTATTGCATGGCTGTCCGCAGCCGTTCAATTTGCTGGCGCGCAATGGAAGCGTCCGGCTGCGTATAAACGGGTTGGACGGCGCTTTCAGCGGCTTTGCGCGCTTCCTCTGTCCGCACCTCGCTGACGTATTCAATGTCGCGCGGAGACTGCATGGTCACCTGCAAAACCCCGCCAACCTGCAAATCCTGGGAAACGGGACGCAGGGCAATCGGCATGGTCAAGACCACAAAGGAAACAAAGCCGACTGCGGCAATCAGTCCGGCTTGCGCGGCGCGCAGGCGGGGAGTTGGAGGATTCCTCAAAGACATGAAAAAAATAAGCGGCGGGCGAAAGGGCGCTTCGACGCGATGGCGCAGGCTTAACCCGACAGCAGTTCCCGCACGATGGAACTGACCAGGTCGTTCGGCGCGCGTCCCGCCACCCTGGGCATGACAACTTTCATCACTTTGCCCATGTCGCCAGGGACGGCGGCTCCCACTTCGGCAATGGCGGCTTGGATGAGGGCGCGCAGTTCCTCGACGGGCATGGCTTTGGGCAGGAACGCTTCCAGCGCTTTGATTTCGGCTTCGTTATCGGCAATCAAGTCGGGACGGTTGGCTTTCTTCGCCTCCTCAATGGCTTCGCGGCGGTTTTTGATTTCCTTTTGCAGGATGGAGATGACAGCCGCGTCTTCGAGGGTCGTGCGTTTGTCCACTTCGACCTGTTTAATGGCGGCAAGCGCCATTCGCAAGGCGCGCTTGCGGACTTCGTCGCCGCTCTTCATGGCGTCTTTGACGGATTCATTAAGTTGAGTTTTTATATCCATGATTTGATTATACCTTCTATCCTTGACATGACCCGACTACAAGTCGGTAAATTTGGCGAACATCTCCGGCGTAAGGATTTTTTTCAACAGTTCAAATTCATAAACGGTGCGCTTGACGGCAGCCGCGCGGGCGTATGCGAATTTCTCCCCTTGCGCGGGCGAGTCCAGGTTCATCTTGCCGTGCGAATTATCGGGCAAAAGGGAAAGCGCAAAACTTCGCAGGAAGGGAATGAAGTACAGCGCGTCCAACGGGAAATGGATTTTTCCAGAATGAAGGTTCGGACTTTGAAGCAGACTCTTTTGAACGGGGTCAATCTCGGACGGCGGCGGGGGAGTCCCGTCGAACTGGGCGAGCCAGAGGCTGACGTAATTCGTGTGGGAATAGAAATCCTGCGCGGTATGCGTCAGTCGTCCAAACGCGACCCACGCGGCGAGGACGCCGGGCGAAAGCAGCGAAGCAATCACATAGCCGCGTTGTTCGATAATATAGCGCTTGCCCGCTTCGATGGCGTTGTTGTCGAAATGAATCTCGTCGTGTCCGATTTGATTGCGCGGCGAGTCCTGCTTGCGGTTGGCGGCGAGGATAACTTCTAAAGCGCGCGGGCTGAAACGCGACCCCAGCGCTTCGCGGGTCATTTCATCGTGAACGGGAATTAACATGAACGAATTATACATGAAGGCTTAATGCTATAATGTCCCCATGACTTTTTACACGGCGAAAGGCGACGACGGCACAACCGGCTTACTCGGCGAGGGGCGGGTGCCAAAGTATCACGTCCGCATGGAAGCGGTAGGCGCGCTGGACGAGGCTTCCGCCGCGCTGGGGCTGGCGCGCGCGCAGTGCGGCGCCCCGCAGACCGCGCCCATTCTGGTAGAAGCGCAGCGCGACCTCTACAAGTTAATGGCGGAAGTCGCCGCCACCCCGCAAAACGCAAACCGCTTTCGCTTTATTGACGAAGAACGGGTCAATTGGCTCGAACAAAAGACCGACGAGATAAGCGCCATCGTCGAGATGCCCAAGCAGTTCATCCTGCCAGGCGACACGCTCGGCGGAGCGGCGCTCTCGCTGGCGCGGGCAATCGTCCGCAGGGCGGAGCGGCGGGTGGTTCATCTCTTCGACGACGAGGAAGTCGTCAACGCCGATTTGCAGCGTTACTTGAACCGCCTTTCCTCCCTGTGCTTTGCGCTGGAGCTGCTTGAAAATCACCACGCGGGAAAGAAAACCACTCTCGCAAAACCCTAACCAAAGTCAGAGGACTTTGGAGTAATAAAGGAAAACCATGACAGGCACTTTCATCAACGTCGCCGCCATTTTGCTTGGCGGAACCATCGGGTTATTGTTCGGGGCGCGCATTCCCGAAAGATTCAAAAACACGGTCATCGCGGGGATGGGCATTTTCACCGCCGCCCTGGGAATGAGCATGTTCCTCGAAAGCGCGAACCAGTTGATTGTCCTCGGCGCGCTGCTTATCGGGGCGTTAATTGGGGAGTGGGCGGGCATCGAGGACTGGCTGCAAAAATTGGGACAGACTTTGGAAAAGCGTTTTTCGCAGGACTCTGAGACGGGCGCCAGTTCCAAATTCGTGCGCGGATTTATGGTTTCGTCCCTTCTTTTTTGCATCGGACCGATTGCCATCCTCGGCTCCATCCAAGACGGTCTGAGCGGCGACTACAACCTGCTGGCGGTTAAGTCCACCCTGGATGGATTTGCGTCCGTCGCTTTCGCCTCCACGCTGGGCGTTGGGGTATTGTTCTCCGCCCTTCCTATTTTCGTTTACCAAGGCGGAGTCAGCCTTCTGGCAAATCAACTCAACGCCATCGTCACGGACCCGATGATGGCGGAAATGACCGCCACCGGCGGCATCCTGTTGATTGGGGTGGGCGTCAGCAACCTGCTGGACATCAAGAAAATCCGCGTGGGAAATTTTCTGCCCGCGCTGGCTGTCGCCCCGTTGATTGTGTGGGCGTTGAGTCTGTTGGAAAGATAAAGCAAAAGGTCTGGTTTTTCGCCAGACCTTTTTGACAGTGACTCCGGAGCGAGTCGAACGCTCAACCAATTGATTAAGAGTCAACTGCTCTGCCATTGAGCTACGGAGCCAAAACTTGCGGAGCGTATTATACCCTAAAGGAAACGCGTGTCAACATTTTTCCGGACGGCGAAACCTTTGGCGCTCCGGCGCGTCAAGGCTCTTTGAAGCACCGTCGGGGCGCGTTTCTATTAAAATAATCGAAACAAACGCGCACCGGATTTTCTTTAGCAAGGATTGACCCATGACAGACGCGATTGCCATTTTGGATTTTGGTTCACAATACGCCCAAATCATCGCCCGCCGCGTGCGCGAAGCGCAGGTCTATTGCGAGTTATTCCCCTGGGACGCTCCCGCCGAACAGATTCTTTCCATCCAGCCCAAGGGCTTCATCCTCTCCGGCGGTCCTAAATCCGTCTACGAGGAGAACGCGCCTTACATCCAAAGATTCATCCTTGAAAGCGGACTGCCCATTCTCGGCATTTGCTACGGGATGCAGGCGCTGACCCACGCCCTCGGCGGCAAGGTGGACCCTTCCGCCCAGCGCGAATATGGACCCGCCGAAATTCAGACTCTCGTATCTATTCCTCTGCTCTCCCATCTCTCCAAAGTCTGGATGTCTCACGGCGACAAGGTGACGCAGCTCCCCGACGGATTTATCGCATTGGCGAAATCGGGCAATAGTCCCTGCGCGGCAATGGGCGATATGCGGAGAAAATACTTCGGCGTGCAATTCCACCCCGAAGTGCATCATACGCCCAACGGCGGAGAATTGCTCAGACGCTTTGCGGTGGAGATTTGCGGCGCGGCTCCCAACTGGACTCCCGCGTCCATCATTGAGACCAGCGTCGAGCGGGTTCGGAAACAGGTCGGCGGGGAACGGGTTTTGGCGGCGGTCAGCGGCGGCGTGGACTCGACCGTCGCGGCGGCGCTGGTTCACAAAGCCGTCGGCGACCAACTCGTCTCCATTTTCGTGGATACGGGATTGATGCGCCACAAGGAAGGCGAGCAGGTCGCCTCCGCCCTGCGCGACGGGCTGGGCGTGGAGTTGATTACCGTCGCAGCCAGCGGCGATTTTTTCGCCGCGTTAAAGGGCGTCACCGACCCGGAGCAAAAGAGAAAAATCGTCGGCGAGAAGTTCATTCGCATTTTCGAGCGCGAGGCAAAGAATGTGGGACAGCCGAAGTTTTTGGTTCAAGGGACGATTTATCCCGATGTGGTCGAATCGTCGGGACCAGACCGCAGTCAGGCGGCGAAAATCAAGTCGCATCATAACGTGGGCGGGCTTCCCGAAGATATGCGGTTTGAGCTCGTCGAGCCGCTGCGCTATCTGTTCAAGGATGAAGTGCGGCTGGTAGGCGAAGTGCTTGGGCTGAGTTCGAGCCTCGTGTGGCGGCAGCCGTTCCCCGGTCCGGGCTTGACCGTGCGCTGTCTTGGGGAGTGCACGCCGGAGCGGGTATCCCGCCTGCGGGCGGCGGATTTCATTCTGCAAGAGGAATTATCGGCGGCGGGATTTTTGGGCAAGGGCGGAAAGACGGCGCAGGCGTTTGCGGTTTTGCTCCCCGTGCGCTCGGTGGGCGTCATGGGCGACCAGCGCACCTATCAGGAAACGGCGGCGATTCGCGTCGTCACCACCGAGGATTTCATGACCGCCGACTGGGCGCGCCTGCCTTATGACCTGCTGGCAAAAGTGTCTAACCGCATTGTAAATGAGGTGGAAGGAATCAATCGGGTGGTGTATGATATTACCAGCAAGCCGCCCGCGACCATCGAATGGGAGTGAGTCAGGGATTCAGCGATTCAACAAACCAGCGAATCAGCCTGCCGAATCGCTGAATCGCCGAATCAATAAGGAGCGCTATGAACAATTTCAATTTTGGAGAAGTTCTCACCCGCGCCTGGCAGATTATCTGGAAACATAAGGTCTTGTGGATTTTTGGCATTCTGGCAAGTTGCGCGCGCGGCGGCGGGGGGGGCGGCGGCAACGGCGGCGGGGGTTCCCGTTCTTACAATTCCAGCGGAGATTTTCCCTTTGGGGGCAGAGAAGCTGAACGATTCCTGGAGCGGGCTGGCGATTTTCTGCAGGAACATTGGTGGGTCATTCTTGCGTCGGCTGCGGCGGTTCTCCTGTTGAGTTTCCTGCTTTTCGCTCTTGGCATGATAGGGCGTATTGGCGTTATCAAGGGAACGGCGACGGCGGAAAAAGGCGCGGAAAACCTTGCCTTTGGCGAACTCTGGAGCGAAAGCCTGCCCTATTTCTGGCGGCTCTTTGGTTTAAATTTTTTGGTCGGTCTGGCGTTTCTCGTCATTATCCTGCCCTTCGTTGTAATGGGCGTTTTAACCGCCGGCGTTGGCTTTATCTGCGCGCTGCCGCTCATCTGCCTGCTGATTCCAGTTGGCTGGGCGGTTTCCATCATCGTCGAGCAGGCGCAGGCAGCCATTGTGTTGGAAGACCTGGGCATGATGGACGGATTTAAACGCGGATGGGAGATTGTCAAATCGAACCCCGCGCCAATCGTTGTGATGGCGCTTATCCTCGGCGTTGGCGGAGCCATTGTCGGGGTGATTATTTCGGCGCCGATTCTCCTTGCCGCGCTGCCGGTCGTCATTGGGATGAACGCCCTGCGCGAATCCATGACCCCGCTCTGGATTGCGCTGGCTTGCTGCGCCGCCTACATGCCGCTCTTGCTCCTCTTGAATGGCGTGTTGAGCGCTTATCTCCAATCCGCCTGGGCGTTGACTTACATGCGGCTTTCTCAGCCCGCCCAGCCGAAAGACGACGCGCCAATCATCATCGAGGCAAATGCGTAAGTTTCTCGCGCTGATTCTCGCCGCGATATTCCCGCTAGGCGCCGCGTTCCCAGCGCGCGCCCAGCAAAACCTTGCCTCAGCCAATCTCTACCCGCTGGAAATTTCTTCCTTTCCAAAGATTTCGGGGTTCCTGGACGTTTTCGACGAAAGGGGAGTTTTCGTCACCGGGCTTCAGCCGGACGCGATTTCGGTCTTGGAAGACGGACAAACGCTCCCGCTGGACACCCTGAACGAGGTCGCCGTCCCACTGCAACTGGCGGTCGCCGTCAACCAGGGAGCGCCGCTGGATACCCGCGACCCATCCACAAATTTTTCGCATTTTCAGCGGATTTCGCAAATTCTCATACAGTGGGCGCAAAGCCGCCCGGCGGATTTGCCCGACGATTTCAGCCTGGTCAGTCAGGCTGGACCGGTCATCAACCATGCTCCCGCCGCCGATTTTGTCGTCGGCTTAAACGGCTTCCAGCCCAACTTTCGCGCGGCTGTGCCAAATCTGCAATCGCTTTCAATCGCGCTAGACACAGTCAGCGCGCAAACCGCCCGCTTGGGAATGAAGCGCGCCATCTTGTTCATTACCCCGCCGATGGATGGGGGCGATATTGTAGCGGCTCTCGACCCCTATCTTCAACGCGCGCGCCAAAATAACATTCGCGTTTTTGTTTGGTATGTGGCGCCGGCAACCGCTTTCGCCAGCACAAGCGCGGCGGCGTTCAACAACCTCGCCTTACAAAGCGGGGGCGCGATGTTCTCCTATTCGGGCGTTGAACGTTTCCCCGACCCCGAACTGTATTTTTCGGGTTTGCGCCGGGTGTACGCCTTCAGTTACACCTCGCGCCTGCAAACGTCGGGAGAACACAAAGTCAATCTCAACGTCAACCTGCCTTCAGGAAGCGCGAGCAGCGGCGCGCAAACCTTCAATCTCGACCTCCAGCCGCCGAACCCGGCGCCGTTGACCACCGCCCTGCAAATCACGCGCCGCGCCCCCGAAAACGACCCTTTCAACCCGCAGGCGCTTGCGCCAAAAGAGCAGCAGGTCGAAATCATCATTGAATTTCCAGACGGCTATGTCCGCCCCCTGGCTCGCACCACCCTTTACGTGGACGGGGCGATTGCGGACGAAAACACCAGCGAACCGTTTCACATTTTTACTTGGAATCTTGAAGCCTACACCAGCAGCGGCGAACATCAAATTGTTGTCGAGGCGGTGGATTCGCTTGGACTGAGCAAGTCGAGTATGCCGTCTACGGTGGTTGTGACGGTCGTCCAGCCGCCGCGAGGATTACCGGCGTTGCTGGCAAAATACCGCTATCTTTTGATGATTGGCGGCATCGCCCTGGCAGGGATGGCTTTGCTGGCAATCCTCCTCGTCGGACGTTTCTTGCGTCCCTCCTCCCTGCGGGCGGCGCAGACGGCGCGCCGCGCCGAAGCCGACCCGTTAACCCAATCGGTGCCGGTAACGATGGAACCGCCGACAAAGCCCTTGCCCGCTTCTACAGCGGTAAAGACCCAGCAGATTCCCAACCGCGCGAAAAAAGTCACGGCGGAATTAAAATTGAAAGCGGCGGACGCGCCGGCGGCGTTCCTGCGCGTCAATCCCGATGGGCAAGTCCTTCCCACCCCGCCCATCCCCGTCTTTGAACAGGAAACGGTCTTTGGCGCAGACCCCACCCAATGCGGACAGATTCTCGACGACCCCTCCATCTCCCCGGTACACGCGCGGCTGCGGTTGACCGAAGACGGCGGCTTCCTCCTGCTCGACAACAATTCGGTCGCCGGCACATGGGTCAACTATGAACTCATCCCCCGCGAAGGCTATCGTCTGGCGCATGGGGATATGGTAAACTTCGGACAGGTTGTATATCGCTTCGTCTTGAGAACGGCTCCCGAAACATCCAAACCCACTGTTCGGACGAATGAGGAATGATTCGCACTTCGCTTCCCCATGTGCATGTCGCCGCGCTCAGCCATGCCGGTATGTCCGGCAAGGAAAATGAAGACCGTTATGCCGTTTCCTCCTTTCGAATGAGCGCCGACGACCCGCGTCCGGCTGTGCTTGCGGTGGTGGCGGACGGGATTGGGGGACATTTGGCTGGAGAAATTGCCGCCGAACTCGCGGTTAACTACATTACGGCGGCGGTCGCCGAAAGCAACGGAAAAAAACCTCTCAAAATCCTCGAAACCGCAATCCACAATGCGAGCCAAGCCATTTCCTCTCATTCGGCGCGCCATGAGGATGAAAGCGGCATGGGCGCGACTTGCGCCTGCGCCTGGATTATTGAAGACCGCCTTTACACCGCCTATGTGGGAGATTCACGCATTTACCTTTTGCGGGGAAAATTTATCCAGCGCCTGACCATTGACCATACCTGGGTGCAGGAAGCCTACGAGAAAGGCATCATCACCGCCGAGCAAATGCGCGGTCACCCCAACCAACATGTCATCCGCCGGCATCTGGGCGGCGCAAAACTTCCTGTCGTAGATTTCCGCCTGCGGATTGACGATTCCGAAACCGACGAAGAGTCCGAAGGCAATCAAGGCTTCCACCTCGAACCCGGCGACACCGTCCTGGTTTGCAGCGACGGTTTAACCGACTTGGTGGAGGATAACGAAATCCAAAAAGTCATTCGCTCGAAACGAGACGTAAAAGAAGCGGCGGAAGCGCTCGTCAATCTCGCTAACGAGCGCGGCGGTCACGACAACATCACGGTGGCGCTGCTTTCCATGCCCAAAGTCGAAGACACCCAAACCAAAAAGCACAGCCTCATCCACTGGCTGCTTGGGGAGGAGTAAATCGCCGCGTATCAGCCTTTGACAAAATAAACGACCGAAACGACCAAGCCAATCCCTATCACCGTCCATCGCAGCGTGGACGGTTTGATTTTCCCGGCGATTTTTCCGCCCAGCGTTCCGCCGATAAGCGCGCCCGCCGCCATCGCCAAAGCGATTTGCCAAACCACCTGTCCCGAAAACAAGAAAAAAATCGCGGCGGCGACATTCGTCGCCAGCGAGATGGATTGCTTAAGCGCATTCAGGCGGGTCATGGAATCCTCCAGGGTAAGTCCCAGCGCCGCCATGAGGATAACCCCCAAGCCCGCGCCAAAATATCCGCCATAGACCGAGCCCAGCCCCGCGACCAAAGGAGTCCATCTTTCCAGCTTGGCGGTGCGCCCCTGGCTCAAACGTTTGGCGAGCCAGGTGCGCACCGCATCCTGGACTGCGAGCAGCCCGGAGGCGAGTAAAATCAAATACGGAACAAGCTCCCGAAAAAGTTTTTCGCCGGTTTGAAGGAGGAGGAAACCGCCAAGCAATCCGCCAATCGCGCCGGCGGGAACGACCATCCACAAGCGGGCGGATTGTCCGCGTAAATCGTTTCGCTGCGCCCAAGTTCCGCCGATATAGCCGGGACAGAGGGCGACCGTATTGGTGACGTTGGCGGATACGGCTGGCACACCAAGAAAAGTCAACGCGGGAAAAGTGATGAGCGTTCCGCCGCCAGCGAGAGCGTTGACGACGCCTGCCGCCAGCGCGGCAAGCCCAGCGAGGAAGAGTTCGAGTCCGTCAGGCATGGAGCGTCCTTATAAGTAAGATGGCGGCAAGTATACATTGAAAACGAACTGCCCGCCGTTTTGGGCGGGCAGCGTCTTCGCAAGGAAGACCGACCAAGGAGGAGAAGCGGAATTTACGCCGCCCGTTCTTCCGCCGTCAGGACGGAGGGCAGGGACGGCGGGAATTCAGAAGAAAGCTGCCAGTTCCAGGTATTCAAATCGGAAATTGCCTGATAGGCGGTCAGGTCGAGTTGAAGGGGAGTGACCGAGACGTACCCTTCCGCCAGCGCGCCGACATCGGTTCCGGGTTCTGGAACGCCCGTGGGCGCATCGCCGCCAATCCAATAATAAGGACGCCCGCGCGGGTCAATGCGTTCATCGAGACGGCTGTGATAAACGCGCAGCCCCTGACGGGTGATGCGAAATCCGCGAATTTCCTCTGTCTTGCAAAAAGGAACGTTGACGTTCAGGAGAGTTTCGGCGGGCAAACCGT
>JAIWOB010000134.1 GCA_020217065.1 Chloroflexota bacterium
CAGCTCGCAACTCCCCGGCTATGAGGAAATTGTGGAATGGATTGGCGACAAACGTCCCGATTTGTTTCCTGTGCGGGAAAACGAAGAAATGAAACGCAGCTGGCAATCCTTGACTGTCCTCGTCATGGCGTTGGTCTTCGCCTCCTCGGTGTTTGGGGCGGCGGGAAACCTCGCTTTTCTCAAGGGCGAAACCAAGACAGCCGCGCTTACGCCCCTGCTTGTTCTCATCTTCATCGCCCTCGTCTTCCTCGGCATGACCTTGTCTCTTCCGCAATCGTTAACCCTTGAAGGGAACTCGCTGCGGGTGAAGTACATTTTAAAAGAAGAAACCCTGCGGGCGGACGAAATCGCCGCCATTTCCCTGAATTTCTCCCGCGATAAAAACGTCAAAAACTATTCGATTTTGATTACCCGCAAAAACAAAAAGTCCATCGAAATTTCGGGGCTGCGCCCCAGCCTGCCGATTATTTATCTCACGCTGAAAAATTGGCGCAGAAAAAACGCCGGAATTGGGCTGACAACCCAACGAAATTAACATCCGCCGATAACTTTCCGTTAATGGGGATACTGCTATAATAGGCTTATCTTTAACGACAGGCGGTACGCCAAAATGATTTACGCCAACTAATTCCGTAAGCCGCGGCGGGCAGCCTCGCGGCGCAAGTATCTCCCCTGCCCCCACTTACCGCTTACCAATTACAAATCCCATGACTCAACATCGAATTACAGACGACCTGGAAGTCCTCCTCGACGTTTTACCCTCCAACATTCGCCACGCCGTCGAAAAGGCGAACAACAGCGAAAAACTGCTCGAAATTGTCATTGACCTCGGACGCATCGCCACCGCGCGTTTTGTGGACGGCGAAGTCCCGCTCACGGCAAAGGAAATCACCCGCGCCGAGATAGACCACATCACCGAGCGCATCGGCAAATTCGACGCCGACAACCGCGCGGGCATGGAACGCACCCTGCACCGCATCTCCGCCATCCGCAACCGGCTTGGAACCGTCGTCGGGCTGACCTGCCGCGTGGGTCGCGCCGTCTACGGCACGGTGGACATCATCCAAGACATCATCGAGTCGGGCAAGTCGGCGTTGATTCTCGGACGCCCCGGCGTGGGCAAGACCACCCTCTTGCGCGAAGCCGCCCGCATCCTCGCCGAAAACAAACGCGTGGTCATTGTGGACACCTCCAACGAAATCGGCGGCGACGGCGACGTGCCGCATCCCGCCGTCGGACGGGCGCGCAGAATGCAGGTGCGTGAGCCGACGCTCCAGCACGAAGTGATGATTGAAGCGGTCGAAAATCACAACCCCGAAGTCATCGTCATTGACGAAATCGGGCGCGAACTCGAAGCGCTGGCGGCGCGCACCATCGCTGAGCGCGGCGTCCAACTCATCGGCACGGCGCATGGTCAGACGCTCGACAACCTGCTGCTCAACCCCACCCTCAGCGACCTTGTCGGCGGCATCGAAGCGGTTACCCTGTCGGACGAGGAAGCCCGCCGTCGCGGAACTCAAAAAACCGTGTTGGAACGCCGCGCCCCGCCGACCTTCGACGTGGTTATCGAGATTCAAACTCGAGACCGTTTCGCCGTTCATCTCGATGTGACCGAATCGGTCGATTCTCTCTTGCGCGGCGCGCCCCTGCCCCCGGAAGTCCGCACCCGCGACAACGAAGGAAACATCGTCATTGAAAAGTCGGCAGCCGCTCCCCGCTCGACAAAAATGGAAGCGCGGGAAGTTGGAAAAACCCGCCGTGGACGCCAGCCCGTCAACCCGCCGACTCAACCTCTGTCGCAGCCCCAGCCCGATTCCGATTCCGAGGCGCAAAATCAACTTTCAAGCGTTGCCATGTCCGCTTTAAGGACGGTGCGCGTCTTCGCCTACGGCGTGGCTCGGAACAGACTCATGCAAGCCGCCAAGCGGCTCGGCGTGCCGGCGGCGGTCGTGACCGAAGTGGACGAAGCCGACGCCCTCGTCACATTGCGGACGTATTACCGCAACCGCGAGCAAACAGTGATGGAAGCCGAACATCGCGGGCTGCCCATTTACGTTTTACGGGCAAACACCGTAGCGCAAGTCGAACAGTTTTTGGGCGACCTCTTCAACCTCACCGAATTGCAGCGCCCTCACGATAAAATGGAAGACATTCGCGAACAAACCCAGCGCGCCATCGCCGCCGTTCTCAACGGCGAACGCTGGGTAGACCTGCCGCCCGGCACGGCGCTCGTGCGAAGATTACAGCACGAAATGGCGCGCAACGCCGAATTGGTCTCTCACTCTTACGGCAAAGAGCCAAGAAGGCACGTGAGAATTTTCAGGGAGTGAGAAGGTCAACACGCGCGCAGACGCGCAGGGAAACAAGAGTCTTTCATCTTGTTTCCCTGCGCGCTTTTTTATTTTCCCGCATGTTTACCTTTGGCTTGACTCCCCAAGCGTGATGGTCAAATCAACCTGCTTGCCGTCCCGCATGACGCCTAAAACCACCTGGTCGCCCGGCTTGAAGGCGAACAGAGCGTTGATATACGAGTGATTTTCGTCCATCGTCACGTCCCCTATTTTGAAAATAATGTCGCCGCGCTGCAAACCCGCCCTGCTGGCTGGGCTGCCGGCGGAGACTTCGGTGACGTAAACGCCCCACTGCACGGGCAAATCATAGGCGGAGGCGATGTCGGGCGTTACCTGCTGGAAGCGAATGCCCATGAACGGACGCGAGACATAGCCTTTCTCGATAATTTGTTCCGCGACGGCGCGCGCCGTGTTAACCGGCACGGCAAACCCCAACCCCTCGGCGACGTCCCCGCTTTGCGTGCTGCGGACGACCAGCGTGTTAATCCCGACGACCTCGCCGGCCAGATTAATCAACGGTCCGCCCGAATTGCCGTGATTGATTGCCGCGTCGGTTTGAATCAAATTCTCAATCTGGTAGCCTCTTCCCGTGTCAATCGAACGTCCAGTCGCGCTGACCACGCCCACCGTCACCGTGTTCTTGAAATTTCCCAGCGGCGAGCCGATAGCGATGACCGTCTCGCCGGGATTCAAAAGGTCGGAATTGCCCAAAACCGCCACCGCCGGCGCTTTCGCGTCCGTCTTCAAGACGGCAAGGTCGGAGTAAATATCCGCGCCGACAAGCAGCGCCTTTTGCTGGGTCCCATCCGCGAAAATGATATGGATATCCTTCGTCCCTTCGACCACATGATTGTTGGTCAGAACATATTGCTCGGAGATGAAGACCCCGCTCCCGCTCACCGTCTGGTCGCCTGTGGGACCGAAAAAGGTCATTTGACCGGGGATGACCCCTACGATGGTGACAACAGCAGGACCGACCTTTTGCGCCGATTGGGTGACGGCGGTTTGGACATCGGTCGAATTGACAATCAAAGTTTGCTTTGAATCGGAAGCCGCAGCCGAAACAGCCGGGTCGGAATGGGCGGGAAGAGCCGCCTGAGTTTTTTCGACCGCTTGATAGACCGCAAAACCTCCAACCGCCGCGCCAGCCGTCGCCGAAACGCCGGCGACAAGAATCATCAACAGGACATAAAACGTTTTTTTCCAAGTCATATTTGCCTCCAATTTTCCAAGAAGTTATCCTAGTCCGCAAAAATGACAAGCCGATTAAAAGGTAGAGCCGCAAAATAAAATTACGATAAGAAAATTGCAGGAAAACCGTTAACGCTCACGGCTCCCTGACCGCTCCAAAATAATTGGACAAGGGAACGCGCAGACAGGTAAAATATCCTTGTCATGCCCGACCTGTATCACGCCCTTCTTCAGCGCGACCTCGGATATCTCCGTATCGTGGCGGGGATGTGGGGGGTGGAATTGGAATCGCAGGACGCGGATTCCGCCGCCGAAGAACTCGCCGCCGCAATGCTTAACCGCGAACTCGCCCAAGAAATGATGGAAAGCCTGCCGGCGGAAGCCTTTGCCGCGCTCCAAACGCTCGCCGCCTCGGACGGCAAAATAGAATGGAGCGCCTTCGCTCGCAGGTTCGGCGAAATCCGCGAAATGGGAGCGGGCAGGCGCGACCGGGAACGCCCTCATCTCACCCCCATCTCTCCCGCTGAAATTCTGTTCTATCGCGGTTTTCTGTTAAAAGCGTTTTTCGACTCGGAAAAGGGCGCGCGGGAGTTTGCCTATCTCCCCGAAGATTTGCGAAAGTTGCTGCCAGCCGAAAGTGCCCAGGAAAAAACAGCCGAACCGCTGGGACGCCCCGCCACGCCTTTGGAAAAGGCTTTCGAGATTCCCGCCAGCGACCGCATTCTCGACGACGCGACCACCTTGCTCGCGGCGCTGCGAATGGGAACGCCGCCCCTGCCGCCCGACCCTGCATTAACGGCTTTGCTGACAACGGCGGGCATTTTGAAAAAGGGCGTCCCGCAGGCGGAAAAGGTCAAGACCTTTCTTGAAGCCCCCCGCGCCGCCGCGCTCGACGCCCTGGTCGAAGCGTGGAAATCTTCCGAAACCTTCGACGAACTGCGCCTGATTCCCAGCCTGATTTGCGAGGGCGAATGGAAGAATCAGCCGCAGGCGGCGCGCCGCTTTTTGCTGAATTTGGTCAACGCCATCCCCAAAAATAAGTGGTGGAGCGTCCCCGCTTTTGTCCGCGCCGTCAAGGAAAAATATCCCGACTTTCAACGTCCCGCCGGCGATTACGACTCATGGTTTATTAAACGCGCAACGGACGGTCAATACTTGCACGGCTTCGCCTACTGGGACCAGGTGGACGGCGCGTTGATAAAACGCTTTATTCAAACCCTGCATTGGCTTGGGCTGGCGGATTTGGCTGCGCCGGAGGCGGAGCGGGAAGCGGCGGCGTTTCGGGTCGCGCCGGCTAAAGTTGAACCTTCCGCTCTTAACGAGAAAATTGCAATCGGGTCGGACGGCAAAATCGTCATGTCCCGCTTTTTCTCCCGCGCCGCGCGGTATCAAATCTCGCGCTTTTGCGAATGGGAAGAATCGAAAACGGATGAATATCAGTATCGCGTGACGGCGCGTTCGCTGGCGCGCGCCCAAGAGCAGGGATTACAAGCGGGACAATTGCTCGCCCTGCTGGTAAAACACGCCAAGTCCGCCGTGCCGCCCGCTTTGGCAAAAGCGCTCAAACAATGGGAGGCGCGCGGCGCAGAGGCGCAAATCAAGAACCTGCTTGTTCTTCGAGTCGCCAGACCCGAAATCCTGGACGAATTGCGAAAGTCGAAGGCGGGGAAATTCCTGGGCGAACTCCTCAGCCCGACGGCGGTCGTCGTCAAACGCGGGGCGGAAGCCAAAACGCTCACCGCGCTGGCGGAAATGGGCTTGTTTGCGGAAATCGAACTTTGAGCGGGCGGCTGCGAATCGCGTTTGAAACGCAAGCCGCCGCTTTTTAGCGCGTCCAAGCGGCAGACTTTGAACCGCCGCGGGATTTAGTTTGATATAATCGAAACAATCATTAAATTCGACGGAGCGAAGGATGCAACCAGAAAAGCAATCGAATTCGCCGGCGGGAAAATTCCTGCAATCCGTTTCAGAAGCCGCCCTGGTCCCATTCCTGGCGATTCTGACCGCGGTCATCATCGGCGGCGTTATCATTCTTGTGGTGGGCGGAAATCCTTTTGCCGCTTACATGGGCTTGCTGCAAGGCGCGTTCGGAAACGCCAAAGCGTGGAGCGAAACCGCAGTTTGGGCGACGCCTTATATTTTCGCCGGCTTGGCTGTGGCGCTGGCGTTTAAGGGAGGGTTGTTCAACATCGGCGCGGAAGGACAATTGGCGGTTGGCGCCGTCGTTTCGTCGCTGATTGGCTACGCCCTGCCCGGCTGGCTGGGATTCGACCTGCCCGCCATCGTCCACCTGCCCCTGACCGTTATCCTCGGTATGTTGATGGGCGGCTTTTGGGCTTCGATTGTCGGCGCGTTAAAAGCGTACACGGGCGGGCATGAAGTCATCAACACCATCATGATGAACTATATCGCCCTGAACACCACCTCCTACCTGCTCAACGGCGTCATGAAAGATAAAAGCCCCACCAACGTCATCGCCCGCACGCCGCTGATTGAAGAAAGCGCGCGCTTTCCCGTCATCTTTGAAGGACTGCGGATTCACTGGGGATTTGTCCTCGCCCTGCTGACGGCGGTTTTCATTTGGTGGCTTCTGAACAAGACCACGCTGGGTTTTGAAATCCGCACCGTGGGATTGAACCCCGACGCGGCAAAATATGCGGGCGTCAACGTCAAACGCACCATCATCCTCACGATGTTGTTGTCGGGAATGCTGGCTGGGCTGGCGGGCGCCATCGAGGTGACGGGGTTGAACTACCGTCACGAACTCGGCTTTTCCATCGGTTACGGCTTTGACGCCATTGCCATTGCCTTGCTGGGAAAATCTCACCCGCTGGGCGTAGTATTGGCGTCCTTTCTCTTCGCCGCCATGCGAAACGGCGCAACCCGGATGCAATTCATCACTCAATTACCCGTTGACTTAATTTCGGTCTTGCAGGCGCTCATCCTGCTCTTCGTCGCGGCGGACGCCATCGTGCGTTACATCTACCGAATCAAATCCAAGGGCGAGCGCGTAACGCTGACCCGAGGCTGGGGCGGCTAGGAGGAATCATGGACTGGAAACGTTTTGGATTTATCGGGCTGGTCATCGTCGTGCTGCTCGGCACGGTGGTCATGATTGGACAGGTCAAACAGGCGCCGCTGCTGATTATTACCAGTATGCTGGCGACCACCATCGCAGTGGCGACTCCATTAACCCTCGGCGCGCTCTCCGGCGTGTTTTGCGAACGCTCCGGCGTGGTCAATATCGGCATTGAAGGCATGATGCTTGCCGCCGCCTTCTTCGGCTGGCTGAGCGGAATTTACATGTATCACATTTTCAAACTTCCGCCGCCCGTATGCATCGGACTGGGCGTGTTCTTCGCCGTCCTTACCGGCGGTTTGATGGCGCTGCTTCACGCCGCGCTTTCGATTACCTTCAAGGTGGACCAGATTATCGGCGGCACGGTCATCAACATCCTCGCCGTGGGGCTGACCGGGTTTCTCAACCGCCAACTGTTTTTCGGCAAAGGCAGCGTGTTTGGCGGCACGGTTCCTTCTTCGCCCGGCGTTTTGCCCACCATCCACGTCCCAATCACCGAGCTCTTCGGCGGGATATGCGGCGGAGCGGCGTCCTGCCTGGAAAATGTTCAAGCCGTCAACCGCGTCTTCGACCAAAAACCGATTGCCATGACCGCCATCCTGCTGGTGTTCTTCTCGCATTATGTCCTGTTTAACACCCGCTGGGGACTGCGTAGCCGCGCCGTCGGCGAACACCCGAAAGCGGCGGACACGGTCGGCATCAACGTCGTCATGATGCGTTACGCCAATGTCGTCATCGGAGGATTGTTCGCAGGATTGGCAGGCGCGTACTTCACCATCGAATCCGTTCCTTCCTTTGAGCCTTTGCTCACCAACGGACGGGGCTTCATCTCTCTGGCGGCGATGATTTTCGGCAACTGGACTCCCATCGGCGCCTGGGCTGCCGCGCTGGTCTTTGGCGCGTCTCAGGCTTTGCTTATCAACATGCAAATTTTCCGCGACGTAATTCCCCCGCAGTGGGCGTTCCTTCAGGAATCCTACATCGTCGGGCTGACGCCCTACCTTCTCACCATGTTCATCCTGACGGGCGTCATCGGAAAGACCACTCCGCCCGCCGCAGACGGCGTTCCATACGAAAAGTAGGAGACAGCCATGAGCGATAACACCACTACCCCGCAGGTCGTCCTCGAAGTTCGCGGCGTCAGCAAACAATTTCCCGGCGTTCTCGCCAACGACAACATCAATTTCGACCTCCGCAAAGGCGAAATTCACGCCTTGCTTGGCGAAAACGGCGCGGGCAAAAGCACGCTGATGAATCTCATCTATGGGCTGCATCGCCCCGACAAAGGCGAATTCATCGTCAACGGAAAACCCGCCGTCATTCATTCGCCCAACGATTCAATCGCTCTCGGCATCGGCATGGTGCATCAGCACTTCATGCTTATTCCCGTTTTCACCGTCGCGGAAAACATCATGCTGGGCGATGAAACGGTAAAACGCGGCTCCCTCGACCGCGCCGCCGTCGCCGCCAAAATCCGCCAAATCTCCGGGCAATATGGCTTGGATGTGGAACCCAACGCCATCGTCGGCGACCTTCCCGTCGGCATTCAACAGCGCGTCGAAATCCTCAAGACCTTATACCGAAAAGCCAACATCGTGATTCTCGATGAGCCGACGGCGGTGTTGACCCCGCAGGAGGCGGAAGACCTGTTCCGCATCATGCGCGACCTGACCGCGCGCGGCGTCTCCATCATCTTTATCACCCACAAACTGAAGGAAGTGCTTGCCGTGTCGGACCGTATCACGGTCATGCGGGGCGGACGCGTCGTCAACACCGTGACCCCTGCGGAGACAAACTCAGCCCAATTGGCGAACATGATGGTTGGGCGGCAGGTTATTTTGACCGTGGACAAACAGGAGCGTGAAGCCGCCGAGGAAACGCTCATCGTGGAAAATCTCACCGTCCGCGACCAGCGCGATTTGGAAACCGTTCACGGCGTTTCGTTTTCGGTGCGCGCCGGCGAAGTGCTTGGAATCGCGGGCGTTCAAGGCAACGGTCAGACCGAACTCTCTGAGGCGCTCACGGGGCTGCGCCATCCCACCGGAGGAAAAGTAACCATCGCCGGCAAAGACTTGACAGGCAAAACGCCCCGCGCCATGACCGAAGCGGGACTGGCTCACATTCCCGAAGACCGCCAGCGGCACGGACTGGTGTTGAGTTACAGCATTACCGACAACATGGTTTTGTGCGATTATTACCGCCCGCCCTTTAGCCAAAGAGGAGTCATTCAACCTAAAGCGCTGGACGATTACGCCCGCAGGCTGATTCAAGCGTTCGATGTGCGCACGCCCTCGCCCTTTGTCCAAGCGGGGAAACTCTCCGGCGGCAACCAGCAAAAGGTGATTGTGGCGCGCGAACTCAGCCGCAAAGGGGTAAAGCTGGTCATCGCCAACCAACCCACTCGCGGGTTGGACGTCGGCTCCATTGAATACATCCACAGCGAAATCGTCAAAATGCGCGACCACGGGATTGCGGTATTGCTCATCTCCGCCGAACTGGATGAAATCATGGCGCTCTCGGATAGAATTGCGGTCATGTATCGCGGTCAAATTGTGGCGATTGTAAACGCGAAGGAAACCACCCGCGAAAAACTTGGCTTGCTGATGGCGGGCGCGCACGCGGAAACCGCATAACGCCTTCAAATTCAATTGTTTCAAAACAGGAGTTTTCGCCAAACTCCTGTTTTTTTCGGGAACATTTGAAATAAAGTCTTCGTCTTCCGTCATACCGCCGCTGCGCGGCGCCCAACCTGCGGTAAAATTTCCCGCGAAGAAGGAGAACCATTATGAAAAACAAAACGAGTTTGGTCAGCCTTTTTATTATTCTTATAATATTTGCAAGCGGATGCAACCTGCCGTCTACAAATCCGCAGGACATCGCCAGCACCGCCGCCGCCGAAACGGTGCAGGCGCTTTTGAGCGCTACGCCTGCCGTCACGGCGAGTTTCACGCCCCTGCCCCTCCCCGCCACGCTGACGCCAATTCCCCTTCCCGTTTCGACGAACACCCCCGCGCCCACAGCCACGACCAACTGCAACGTCGCGCAATTTATCGCCGACGTCACCATCCCGGACGGGACGGTGATGACCCCCAATCAGACGTTTACAAAGAAGTGGCGCATTAAAAATATCGGCTCTTGTACGTGGAGTGGATTTTCGCTGGTGTTCGACAGCGGCGAAGCGATGGGCGGTCCCGCTTCAAAGCCCATCAGCACAGTCAATCCCGGTCAGGAAGTTGACCTTGAAGTCAACCTGACCGCGCCCGCCGCCCCCGGCGCGTATCGCGGCTATTGGCGCGTCAATACAAACGGCAACGTACTTGTGCCAATGGTCAACGGCTATCAGGGAAAGTCCTTCTATGTGGATATCAAGGTGCAAAAC
>JAIWOB010000135.1 GCA_020217065.1 Chloroflexota bacterium
CGCGTCATCGGAGGGCGGGAGGAGAACCGCGTCAATTACGTGGATGACGCCGTTGGAAGTCTCGATGTCGGCGATGACGACTTTGGCTTCGTTGATGTAAACGTTACCCATGTCAGCCTTGACGGCAATGTCTTTGCCAAGAACGGTTGGAGCGCTGGTCAGATTGGAGGCATCCGCAGCCATGACCTTGCCGGAAACCACATGGTAGAGCAGGATGTCGGTCAACTGCTGTTTGTTCTCAGGCTTGAGCAGTTCATCAAGCGCGCCAGCGGGGAGGGCGGCAAAGGCGTCGTCGGTGGGAGCAAATACGGTGAATGGACCTTCGCCCTTGAGCGTGTCAACCAATTCAGCGGCTTGCACTGCGGCGACGAGGGTGGTAAAGCGGCCATCGGCAATAGCGGTATCTACAATGTCCATCGGTTCAGGCTCAGGGGTGGCGGCGGGTTCGGGCATTGCAGTCGGCGCAGGAGGCTCAGGGGTGGGCGTGGCTGCGGGAGCGCAGGCTGCCATTACGAGGGAGGCAACTACCAGTAACATTGCGAACATCGAAAAGCGTTTCATTTTTTCTCCATTTCTAAGTCTAAAGTTATCTATTATTTGCACAGATTTTGCAAAGATATTGTCGTTATTTTATCCGCTTTGTCCGCATTGTCAACACCCTGGACGGCGCTCTCATCAAACGCTTAGATTCTGCGCTTCCCCACTGTCGCAGACAAAACAAAAACGGGACGGCGAATCTGCCGTCCCGTAACAAAACTCGTCTGGTATCTTTAGAACAATTTCAAAACCGCGCTCCCTGCCAGCAGAAACAGCCACTGCGGGACAACGCTCAGCGCGACGGTGGCAACTGCGGTAACGGCGGCGGTAATGTCCAGCCAAGGCTCACGCTCGACGGTTGGGTCGCCTTCGCGCATATACATATTGACCACGACACGCAGATAGTAATATGCCGAGACGAGGGAAGTCAGCGCGCCGATAATTGCCAGCCCTGTAAATCCTCCCTCGACGGCGGCGCGGAAGAGGTAGAACTTGCCGGCCAATCCCAAAGTGGGCGGGAAGCCAATCAGCGAGAGCATAAAGACAGCCATCGCCGCGGCAAGGGCGGGATACTTTTTGGCGAGTCCCATGTAGTCGGAAATTTCAAGTCCCTTCCCTTCGGATTTTTCGAGGGCGATGACCACGCTCCACGCGCCGAAGTTGGCGAGGACGTAGGCAAAGAGATAGAACAAACCAGCGGCGACGGAAGTCGCAACGACATCTTTGTTCCCAAAGGGGACGAACGCCATCAGGATATATCCCGCGTGGGCAATGCTCGAATACGCCAACATGCGTTTGATGTCCGTCTGCGAAATGGCGGTGAAGTTGCCGACAATCATCGTCAACGCGGAAAGCGCCCAGAGGACAGCGGTCAAGTCAGCGGAGAGGTTGGGGAAGGCAAGGGCGAAGACCCGCAGCAAGGCGGCAAATCCCGCAATCTTCGCGCCAGAGGACATGAACGCGGTCACAGCGGACGGGGAGCCTTGATACACGTCTGGCGTCCACATGTGGAAGGGAACGGCGGCAATTTTGAAGCCAAAGCCGATGAGGAGCAGCGCCGCCCCGATGGTTAGAATCAGGCTTGGGGTCGATGCTACAATTCCGCTCAGGGAGGTGGTCCCCGTCGCGCCGAAGACCAGCGCAATCCCGTAGACGATGAATCCAGTCGAGAACGAGCCGAGCAGGAAGTATTTCAAGCCCGCTTCTTCCGATTGCAAATTGGGACGGGCAAAGGCGGCGAGGACGTAGAGCGGAATGGAGAGCAGTTCGAGCGCGAGGAAGACGATGATGAGGTCGGAGGCTTGGGTCATCAACAACATGCCCGTGACGCTGAACAACATCAGCGAGTAATATTCGCCGCGTTCGATTCCCATGCGTTTGAGGTAGCCGCAGGCGAGGGCAATGCCGAGCAGCCCGCTGACGAGGATGAGGGCGCTGGTGAAGATGGCAAAGCCGTCGAGCGTGACCATGCCGTTGAAGCCCGTCGCTTCGCGCCCGATTTGGGTGACGGTGAATCCCAAAGTCAGCGCCAGCCCCAACGCGGCGAGGAATGCCGTGATTCCCTTACGCTCCTTCGGAACGAAGAGGTCAACCAGCAAAAGCGCGCACGCCCAGGCGATGAGGATGGTCGGCGGGAGGATGATGGAGAAGTCTGTAAAATCAAGTTGCATAATAGTATCTTTTGGCGATTGGCGATTGGTAATTGGTAATTAATTACTAATAACCAATTACCAATTTTTCAACCGCAGGCGCAATCAAGTTGATGAACGGCGCGGGATAGAGACCAATCCAGAACATGAGGACCAACAGCGGGGCGACGGTGAGAATCTCGCGCCAGTTGAGGTCTTTGAGCTCGTGTTCTTTGGCGACTTCGCCAGCGGGTCCGAGGAACATCTTTTGGAACATGTAGAGAATGTACACCGCCGCGAGGATGACGCCGACGGCGGAGACGCCCGCATACCACGGACTGCCGATTGCCTTCGAGCCGAACGCGCCAAGCAAAATGGTGAACTCGCCGACGAAGCCGTTGAGTCCAGGCAAACCCATCGAGGAGAGCGCGGAGATGAGCATAATTGAGCCGAAGACGGGCATGAGCTTCCACAGTCCGCCGTAGACTTTAATTTCGCGGGTATGAGTCTGTTCGTAGACCATGCCGACGAGGAGGAACAACGCGCCCGTGCTGACTCCGTGGTTGACCATTTGCAGAATCGCGCCCGTCACGCCCTGGGCGTTAAGCGCGAACAAGCCGAGCATCACAAATCCCAAGTGGCTGACGGAGGAATACGCCACCAGTTTTTTCACGTCCGCCTGGGCGTAGGAGACCGCCGCGCCGTAGATGATTCCGATGGTCGCCAACAGCGCAATCCACGGGGCGGCTTGAACCGTCGCTTCGGGGAAGAGCGGGAGGTTGAAGCGCAGGAAACCATAGGTTCCCATCTTCAGCAGGACGCCCGCAAGGATGACCGAACCCGCTGTCGGCGCTTCGACGTGGGCGTCAGGCAGCCACGAGTGGAGCGGGAACATCGGGACTTTAATCGCAAAGGCGGCGGCAAAGGCGATGAAGAGCCACATCTGAATATTGGCGGGAATACCGCCTTGGGCTATCAGTTGCGGAACGGAGAAGGTCTTACCTTCAATCCCAAGCCAGAGGATGGCGAGCAGCATCAAAATGGAACCAGCCATCGTGTAGAGGAAAAACTTGACGGCGGCGTAAATGCGGCGCGGTCCGCCCCACAAGCCGATGAGAAAGTACATCGGCACAAGGGTGAATTCCCAGAAGATGTAGAACAGGAACAAATCCTGCGCGAGGAAGACGCCCATCATGCCGACTTCCAGGAGGAGGAAGAAAACCATGAAATCTTTTACGCGGTCTTCGACGGCTGTCCACGTGGAGAGGATGGAGATGGGCGTGAGCAGACCCGTCAGCAGGACGAGGAGAATGCTCAAGCCGTCCACCGCGAGATAGTATTGGATGTCCCAGCCCGCGACTTGAATCCAACTATATGGTTTCCCCAACTGGAGGTTGGGATTCGTTGAATCGAACATCGTCAGCGCCCAGAGCGAGAGTCCAAACGTGAGCAGGGTCGTGACCAACGCAACCCAGCGGATGGCGTTCTTCCACTCCGATTTCAGGAAGAGAATCGCCAGCGCTCCCACGAGCGGGAAGAAGGTCAGGAGAGTAAGAGGTTGCAAAAGAAATTCCATGTTCCGTCCTCGAATTCGAGATAAGACCTGACAGGTTTGATGAAATCAAAGTTAAGCTGGCAGATTAAGGCTCTGTGGAAACCTGTCAGGTCTATGTCTTACTTTAATATCAAATAGCCCAAAATAACAACCACGCCCAGCGTCACAGCCAGCGCGTACGAGCGGACAAAACCGTTCTGCGCCTTGCGGATGGTTTGAGAAATCCATCGCGTGGCGGCGCCGAGCCAGTTGGCGAAAGCGTCGATTCCTTTTTGGTCGGCGTAGCGGTCAAGGGCGATTGCGCTCAACCAGTTGTAAGTTCCCAGAATGACCGTGTCATGCACGAAGTCATGCCAGAAGCGCCAGTCGATGATATCCGCAAGGAATTGCGAGAGTTTCTTGAACGGGTTGATGATGACAGCGAAGTAGCCTTCGTCTACGAACCATTTGTTTTCCATGCCCGTGAACAAAAATCCGAGCGGCTTTTTGAGCGGGTCGGGTTGACCAGCCTCCAGCGGAGTCCGCCCGTAGAGCAGCCACGAGATGAAGATGGCGGTCAAAGCCAACAGCGTGGATACGCCCGCGACGGTCAAATCAAACGGCGGGAATTCGATTTTTCCCAACGTGTATTCGAGCCAGTGACCAAGTTGATGAAATCCCTTGAAAGGCAGATTCAATCCGCCGCCCAAAACCGAGAGCGCCGCCAAGACCATCAGCGGGACGGTCATCACCTTGGGGCTTTCCTCCGCGCGCGCGGCGGCTTCGGTGCGGGACTTGCCGAAGAAGACCATCCAGATTTGGCGTCCCATGTAAAAGGCGGTGAAGAAAGCCGCGATGGTCAGCAGCCAGTAAACGGCGGGGAAATGCAGGCGGGCGTCGAGAAGAATTTCATCCTTCGACCAAAAGCCCGCAAAGGGGAAAATCCCAGCCAGCGCCAGAGCGCCAACGATGTAGAGCCAGAACGTCACAGGCATGGAACTGCGAAGTCCGCCCATGTTACGCATATCGCCTGGGTCAAATGTCTCTTCGTGTTCCTCGTGACTTTTTACTTCTTTCTTCTTACTCTTTTTAACTTCATGATGAGCGTGAGCCAGATGATGATGTCCGCGCTCCAGACCGAGGATGACCGAACCCGCCGAGAGGAAGAGCAGCGCCTTGAAGAAAGCGTGCGTGACGAGGTGGAACATCCCCGCCACATACGCGCCCATGCCGACCGCCGCGACCATGAAGCCCAACTGTGAAACGGTGGAATACGCCAGAACCTTCTTAATGTCATATTGACCGACGGCAATCGTCGCGGCGAAGAGCGCGGTGACTGCGCCCGTCATCGCCACCAGATATTGCGCGGCGGGAGCGGCGGCGTACATTGGCGCGGAACGGGCGACAAGATACACGCCAGCCGTGACCATCGTCGCGGCATGAATCAACGCCGAAACGGGGGTAGGACCCGCCATCGCGTCCGGCAGCCAGACGTAGAGCGGAATCTGCGCCGACTTGCCCGCCACGCCCAAAAGCAGGAAGAGGGTAATCGCCACCGTCAGCGGGGAGTTGATTGCGGAGAGCGAACTCGCGCCGAGGAAAACGTCGTCAAATTGAAGCGAGCCGAAATTCCAAAACATGAGGAAGGCGGCAATCAAAAACCCGAAGTCGCCGATACGGTTGGCGACGAAGGCTTTCTTGGCGGCGTCGGAGTTCGCCCACGACGGACGACCGAGCGTGTCCATCTCGAACCAGAATCCGATGAGCAGGAAGGAGCACAGCCCCACGCCCTCCCAGCCGACGAAGAGCGTCAGATACGAGTCGCCGCTGACCAAAATCATCATCGCCGCGATGAACAGGTTGAGGAAGATGAAGAAGCGCGCGAAGCGTCCCTCCTGATGTTTGAAGCGCACGTCCTCGCGCATGTAGCCAATGGCGTAGATGTGGATGAGAGTCCCGACGCCCGACACGACCAGCATCATCGTGGTCGAAAGCGAATCGACGCGGAAAGTCCAATCCAACTGAAGGCTGCCGACGTGAATCCACTGGGCAAGCGGCGCTCGGACGGTTTCGCCGCCTCCAGCCGCGAGGGCGTAGGTCAGCAAGACCGAGACGACGAACGTCACGCCCGAAGCCAGACTCGCCACCGCGCCGACGACGGTTTCGCTCCAGCGTCTGCCAAAGAGCAGGTTGAGCAAAAGTCCCGTCAGCGGAGCGAAGACCAGCAGGGGGGCGAGGGAATAAATGGGTTCCAAGTGCATAAGCGCTCCGAGTAGTATGTCATTGCGAGGGCGGCGCTTTTCTGCCCGAAGCAATCTCAAACTTCATGGAGATTGCTTCGTTGGGCTAACGCCCTCCTCGCAATGACATGGCTTTTATCCCTTCAAAGTATTCATCTCATCAATATTGATATTCTTCTTCGTCTTGAAAATCTCGACGATTAGCGCCAGCCCCACAGCCACTTCGGCGGCGGCGACGGCGATGACGAAGAAGACGAAAATCTGCCCATTAAAAAACGCTTCGCCTTTGGCAATCTCCCACGAGCGCCCAAAAGCGACGAAGGCGAGGTTTGCCGCGTTGAGCATCAGCTCGATGGACATGAAGATAATCAACGGGTTGCGGCGGATAAGCACGCCCAACGCGCCGATGGCGAACAGGATGGCGGAGAGGATGACGTAATAATTCACCGAAATCATGATTTGCTCCCTGCCCTTTCTTTCTTTGCCAGCACAATCGCGCCGACCATCGCCGCCAACAGTAAAATGGACGTAACCTCAAACGGCAGCAGGAACTTGTCAAAGAGAGTCATCGCCATCTCGCGCAGGGATTCCATTGAATTGGTCGCGGCGTCTGGCGCGGCGATGACCGTGTCCGGTTTGGCGCGGGTTAAGATGAGATAGACCGATTCCACTGTCAGCGTGATTGCCAGCAGAAAAGCCAGCGGTCTCTGCCACGGGAGGGCGTTGGGAGCGGTCATCCGCTCCGCGCCGAGCAGCATGATGACGAAGAGGAACAAGACCATAATCGCGCCCGCGTATACGGTGATTTGCGACATGGCGATGAACGGCGCGCCGAGCGTCAGGTAGAAGACCGCCACGGTCACGAAGTTCAGCACGAGGAACAACGCCGAGTAGATGGCGTTGCGGCTGAACAACATTCCCAACGCGCTGGCGATGGCGACAAGGGAGAGGACGAGGAAGACAAGGAGTTCAGAGGTCATGGGCAAGTTCATTTCCGATTTACGATTGACGATTTTGGATTGACGGCAATCGCAAATCGTCAATCGGTTGGGTTTTGCATTTCCGGCACGGAACGCGTGTAAACGCCAGGCTCCACCTTGCGCGGCGTGGATAAGTCCGGGGAAGGAGCAGGCTCTAAAAGTTTTTCCTTGGTGTAAATCGAATCGCGGCGGTCGGTGTAAGCGAGTTCGTAGTCGCTGCCGAGGGTGATGGCTTCGGTGGGACAGGCGTCCTCGCAGAAGCCGCAATAGATACAGCGCATCATGTTAATTTCGTAGGTCGAGGCGTAGCGCTGACCGGGCGAAAAGCGCTTCTCGTCGGTGTTCTCGGCAGATTCGACGAAGATGGCGTCCGAGGGACAGGCGGCGGCGCAGAGCGAACAGCCGATACATTTTTCGAGTCCGTTCTCGTAGCGGTGCAGGATATGACGCCCGCGAAAGCGCGGACGGACTTCGCGTTTTTCTTCGGGATATTGAATGGTGACAGTCGGCTCGAACAGGAAGGAACGCAGCGTTTCGGCAAGTCCGCGCCCAAGTTCGATGACGGGGTCAAATACGCCCATGGGATTTTCTCCTCAAATCACGATAAATAAAGACCACCGCAACCAACGCGCTGACAATGGAAAGCGCGGGAATTGCATACAGATAAAGTTGGTCGTCGAATTCCTGCGCCAGCAAAATTCCAGTCGCGGTGATGAAGGCGGTCGCGAAAGAGAGCGGAAGCAAGACCTTCCAGCCAAAGGACATCAAACGGTCGTAGCGGATGCGGGGCCAGGTGGCGCGAATCCAAATCATGCCAAACAATAAAACGATGACTTTAATCAGCAAATAAACGGGACCAAGAAACCACGCCTTGAATTGCCACGAGCCAATCGTCCAGACGGAATCCACGGCGAGGAAGGTGTCTTTCAAAAACCAAATCTCGCGGTAGCCGCCGAAGAAGAGCGTGGCGGCAATCATCGAGATGACAATCATTTTTTGATACTCCGCCATGAAGAAGAGCGCGAATTTCATGCCGGAGTACTCCGAGTGATAACCAGCGGTGAGTTCCTGCTCGGCTTCAGGCATGTCGAACGGCGCGCGGTTGACCTCCGCCAGCGTGACAATCAAAAAGATGACCGCGCCCACAGGCTGAATCACAGCAAACCATATATCGCGCTGGGCGTTCACAATTTCGTTCAGGTTCATCGAATCGCCCAAAACGACGGCGGTTGCAAAACACAGTCCAAGCGAAAGTTCGTAGGAAATCATCTGCGCCGTGGCTCGCACGCCGCCGAGCATGGCGTACTTGTTGTTGCTCGACCAGCCCGCCAGCACAATTCCGTACACCGCAATCGAAGCGATGGATGTCAGATACAACACGCCAACGTTGAGGTTGGCGACGTACAAAGTGATTTCACGTCCGAACAAGTTGAACGAAGTCCCCAGCGGAATGACCGCCGCTAAAACCAGCGACGGGACAACCGTCAGCACGGGCGCGAGCAAAAAGGCGACCTTATACACCCGCGAAGGCGTAAACTCCTCCTTGAAAATCAACTTGACCGCGTCCGCAATCGGCTGGAGCAAGCCCTGATAGCCCGCGCGGTTGGGACCCACCCGCACCTGAATCCGCGCCAGCGCTCGACGCTCGTACAAGGTCAGGTAGGCGAATCCAACCAACAGGACGAGACACAGAACCAGTCCCTTGATTACCCATTCAAGCCAGATAGTCCAATCCATATCACTTCACCTTCGCCACAACAGGTTCCCGAATCCCCAGCCCCATGCTGCGCGGAACCAGCGCCACACCCGTCGAGATGGCGTCGTCGAGTTTGAGGGTCGCTTCGGCTTTGACTGCCCCAAAACTGATTTTCACCTTTGCGCCGGCTTCCAGCCCAAGAGTTTTTGCAGTGGACGGATGCAGCGTCACCGAGGCTTCGCCAATTCGTTGATGGAGCAATTGCGCGGGGTTGACCGTCGCGCCGAGGTCGTACAACTTGCTGACGGGGACCGCCAGCAGTTCGTTCTCCTTCGGACGAAGAGCGGCTTCCTTTCTGACCTTCGGGATGTGCAATGTTTTCCCAATTTGCGCGGTCGGGACGAGTTGCACGCCCAGCCCCTGCGTGTTCTCATAGGTCGTGCCGCCGTAGTACAGGTCGCTGCGCCCGATGATGGGATATTGACCGCGCACTTCGGCGAGTTTCTCGTAATTCAAATCGGCAAAGGCTTCGAGCGAATTGGAGAGGATGTCGAAGACCACCGAAGCGGACGTGCCTTCGAGGATGACGCCCATGCCCTTGGCAACCTGTGAGGTGATTGCAAAATCGGGCTTGGTCTCACCCTTGGGCGGGACAGCCGCGTAGAACCTCTGCACGCGGCGCTCGCCCGAAGTGAAGGTCCCTTCGCGCTCGGTGAATGCCTGCGCGGGGAAGACCACGTCCGCGATTTCGGTCGTGGCGGTTTCGAGGATGTCCTGCACGGCGACGAACTTCGCGCCTTTGAGCGCCTTCGCCAGCGCGGGGTCATCGCCCACGGGGTCAGCGCCGACGATGTACACCGCCTTGCCTTTGAGCGCCTTTTCCAAATCGGGTTCGGGACGGAAGCCAACCTCCCACGCGCCCTGGTCGTTGACCCTCTGCCAGACGCCAATCAAGCCGTTGTTCGGCTTGCCAACGCGTTCGGTCTCTTTCAACAACGCGGCGCAAGCCGAAGCCAGCATGGACGAGCCGTTCAAGCCGAGTCCTTCGCTGCCGAAGAAAATCAGCGCGTTCTTCGCCTTGGCAAACTCGTCGGAGATTTTGGTCTTGCGGCTGAAATCGTTGACCGTCTTGACCTCGTCGCCATACGCATAGCGGATGACGTACTTCGCAAATTTGTCGAGCTTGGTCTCGCGCGGGTTGGCGACGATGAGCGTCGCGCCACGGTCGGCGGCTTGCTTGACCCGCAGCCACCAAATCGGCGCTTCCTGATACAAGTCCGAAGCCACCACGAGGATGGCGTCGCCCTTGCCCATCTCGCCGATGTTCGTCCCCTGCCCCACGCCGACGAGCGAGACAATGTCCCCGCCGCCCATGTCGGAATACA
>JAIWOB010000136.1 GCA_020217065.1 Chloroflexota bacterium
AAATGGCTTTGCCGCCCGCCGTATCCGCCAGCGACTTCAAGTTGAACAGGTCTTCGTTCGCCAATCGTCCCGAAGCCAGCACGACAAAATCCTTTTTATATTTGACGAAGTTTTCCGCCGCAAGTTTGACAGCCGCGCTCCACGAACCACGCCCCAATTTTCCCTCTTTCCGGACGAGGGGCTTGGTCAGCCGCTTCTTGCTTTCGGTGTAGTGATAGCCAGCGAAGCGTCCCTTGTCGCACAGCCAGATTTCGTTGACCTCTTCATTCTGGCGCGGCATGATGCGTTTGACGACAATATCGCCGCCAGCCCTGGCTTCGCGGCGCGTGTTCAGCGTAATATTGCATCCCACAGGGCACTGCGTGCAAATCGAAGCCTGCGCCTTGAGTTCCCACGGACGCGCGCCAAAGCGGAAGTCTGCGGTGGTCAACGCGCCGACGGGACAGATGTCGGTGGTGTTGCCCGAAAAAACAGAATCAAACCCAGGGTCGGAGAGGGAAATAATTTGGGTGTTTCGTCCGCGTTCGTCGAATTCCAAAACGTGTTCGCCCGCCACTTCATCCTGAAAGCGGATACAACGCGAGCATTGAATACAGCGTTCGCGGTCGAGCCAAATCAACTCTCCGAGCGGGACCTGCTTTTCGAGATGATTCTTCTCGTCGTAGATGAAGCGGCTTTTGCCTGGTCCAAAAGCCATCGTCAGATTTTGCAGCGGACATTCGCCGCCCTTGTCGCAGACGGGGCAATCGAGCGGATGCGACGTGAGCAAAAATTCGAGCGTGCTCTTCTGACCTTCCTTCGCCTTGTCCGAGACAGTCATCACGACCATGCCCTCTGAAACGCGATTCGCGCAGGCGGTTTCAAGTTTGGGCATGAATTGAATCTTGGGCTGACCGTTCTCCATCACCACCTGACCCGTGGCGCGGTCCACCATCGGGCGACCAATCTCCACCAGACACATGCGGCACATGCCGACAGGTTCCAGCTTCGGGTGATAGCAAAAAACGGGGATGTCAATTCCCACCGACTTGGCGGCGTCCACAATCGTCGTCCCTTCCGGCACGACGGCGGTTTTTCCATTGATTGATAACGTAACTTGTTTGCTCATCCACGCTCCGAAAATTGGTAAATGGTAATTGGCGATTAGTAATTACCAATTACCATTTACTAATTACTTTTTACCGCTTTCCTAAAATCCTGCGGAAACCTCTCGATGCCCGTCACCACAGCCATCGTGGCGAATTCGCCGAGCGCGCAGAAGCATTTGCCCTGCATCTGCTTCGCCACGTTGAGCAGCAGGTCAACGTCGTCATGCGTTCCTTTGCCCGCGCCAATGCGTTTGGCGATGTTCTGCATCCAGTACGTGCCTTCGCGGCAGGGCGTGCATTTGCCGCACGATTCATGTTTGAAGAAGCTGACCGTCTTGCCGACAATCCAGTCCGCGCTGACGGTGTCGTCAATGACGATGACCGAAGCGGAACCCAACTCCGAGCGCAGGGCGCGGACATTGGCGTAATCCATCGGCGTATCGAGGACTTTGTCGTCCACCGCAATCATCGAGGACGACGCGCCCGCAGGCATGATGACTTTGACGGGTCGCCCGTCCATAATTCCGCCGCCGTGTTCGTAAATCAACTGGCGGAAGGTCGCGCCGAAGGGCAGTTCGTAATTTCCAGGCTTGCGGACACGCCCCGAAAGCGAAAAAATCTTCACGCCCGCGCTGTCGGCTGTGCCCATCGCCTTGTACCAGTCCGCGCCGTTGGCGAGAATCATCGGGACGTTGGTCAAGGTCTCGACGTTGTTGATGATGGTCGGCTTGCCGTACAGCCCCACCGCAGGCGGAAACGGCGGACGCAGGCGGGGTTGTCCGCGTTTGCCTTCGAGCGATTCGAGCAGCGCGGTCTCTTCGCCGCAGATGTAAGCGCCCGCGCCGAGGTGAGTGTAAATCTTCAGCGAGTAGTCCTTGCCGAAAAGATTCTCGCCGAGGTAGCCAGCCTTTTCCATCTCCGCGATTTTTTCATCGAGCAAAGAGGCAATTTGCCACGACTCGCCGCGCAGGTAGATATAAGCCACGTTCGCGCCGACGGCGTAGGAGCCGATTGCCAATCCTTCCAAAAACTGGAAGGGATTGTTTTCCATAATCTCGCGGTCTTTGAACGTGCCAGGCTCGGACTCATCGGCGTTGGCGACGAAGTAATGCGGGAAGACCTTGTTGTCAATAAAAGACCACTTCGTGCCTGTCGGGAAGCCCGCGCCGCCGCGTCCGCGCAAGCCAGAGTTCTTGACCAGTTCAGTCACTTCGGCGGGAGTCATTTTGGTCACGGCTTTTTTCCACGCCGCGAACCCGCCGTTCTTTTTGTAGACATTCAACTTGTGAATGTCGGGGATGTCGCGGTGACGTAAGAGAATATGTGTCATTCTTTGCCACCCTTCAACGCCTCGATTAATTCCATTGTCTTATCCACGGTCATGTTTTCATGATATCGGATTCCATCCGGACCCTGGGTCTGAAACAGCGGAGCCTTGTCGCAGCCAGCGAGGCATTTGACTTCCTCAAGCGTAATCAAACCATCGGGCGTGGTCTCCCCGACTTTGATTCCGAGGTTGCCGCACAAGTTTTGCAGAAACTCGTCCGCGCCGCGCAGGGCGCAGGGCAAATCGGTGCAAACCTGCATCCGATACTTGCCAGCCTTCTCGTCGTGATACAAGGTGTAGAAGCCGACAATCGAAGCGACCTCGGTCTCGGTGATTTCCAAAATCTGCGCGATTTCCCGCATCGCGGCTTTGTTCACGTAGCCTTCCTCACGCTGGGCAAGGTAGAGCAGCGGCATCACCGCCGAGCGCCTTCCCTCAGGCGGATACTTGGACAGGATTTGTTTGACTTCCTTCGAATATTTTTTTACAAGACTCATCGGTCAATATCTCCGAGGACAATATCTACGGAAGCGAGAATGGCGACCAGGTCCGCCACCAGATGCCCCTTGACGAGTTCAGGCAGGACGCTCAAATTGTCGAACGAGGGAGTCCGCATATGGACGCGGCGCGGCTTGGGTCCGCCATCGCCAGCGAGCAGCACGCCCAACTCCCCGCGCGGAGATTCGACCGCGCTGTAAATCGAAGCGTCGGGCGCGAGGAAACCTTCGGTCCACAGCTTGAAATGGTGGATGAGCGCTTCCATGCTGACTCCAATCTCGGAGCGCGGCGGCGGGACAAATTTGCGGTTGTCCGACTGGACGGGACCAAACGGCAGCTTATTCAACGCCTGCTCGATAATCTTCAACGACTCGCGGAACTCCTGCACGCGGACGAGGTAACGGGCATAGGTGTCGCCTTCGGTCAGCACAGGGACGTTGAAGTCATATTGTTCATAGCCCATGTACGGGCGGGATTTTCGCAAGTCCCAGTTCACGCCCGAAGCCCGAAGCATGGGACCCGTCACTCCGTAGGAAAGCGCGGTCTTGGCGTCCAGAATTCCCAGCCCCACCATGCGGTCAATGAAAAGCGGATTCTTGGTCAGCAGCTTTTCGTACTCGTCAATGCGCTTGGGGAAAGTCTTTAGAAACTCGCGCACGGCTTTTTCGAACTCGACGGGCACGTCGCGCCACACGCCGCCAGGGCGGATGTAGGTGGTCATCATGCGCTGACCCGAAACCAGCTCGAAGATGTCGAGGATTTGCTCTCGCTCGCGGAAGCAGTACAGGAACATGGACATGGCGGCGAGGTCAAGCCCCACGCTGCCAAGCCAGACCAAATGCGAGGCGATGCGCTGTAATTCAACAAGAATGACGCGAATCGCCTGCGCGCGCGGCGGCACGTCGAGGTCAACCAGTTTCTCGACAGCCATCACATACGCCAGGTTGTTGCCCATCGGGTTCATGTAATCGAGACGGTCGGTCATGACTTCCGCCTTCTGATAGGTCTTGGCTTCCATGTTCTTTTCGATGCCCGTGTGCAGGTAGCCGATGTCTGGAATGCAGTTGACGACAGTCTCGCCGTCCAGTTCGAGCAGCAGGCGCAACACCCCATGCGTGGAGGGGTGCTGCGGTCCCATGTTGAGAAGCATGGTCTCGCCCGTCAGCGCCCGCTCTGAAACAAGATGTTTGAATTGGTCAATGCTAACTTCTTCGATTTGGGTCATAAACGTTCCTTGAGACCTGACAGGTTTTGGAAACCTGTCAGGTCTTCACGAGAATTCCTATTCCTTCGGACTCGGCTTCTGCGCGCGAATCTCGTCAAAGTTGAAGGTGAACTGCGGCTCTTCGTAGCCAAGCGGGAAGTCCCGCCGCAGGGGATGACCTTCCATGCCTTCGGGAGTCAGAATACGGCGCGGGTCGGGATGACCTTCAAACTCAATCCCAAACATGTCGAGGAGTTCGCGCTCGCGCCAGTTTGCCACGGCAAAAACGCCCGTCACGGTCGGCAGTTTGGGGTTGTCTTCATTGACTGGGACTCTGATTTGCAGCGACAGGTTTCTGGAAATCGAGGTCAGTTGGTAGACAACGTGAAAACGCGGCGTCTTCTGCGGAAAATAATCCACTGCGTTCAAGACCGAAAGCAGTTCAAAACGCTCCTCGTCGCGGAGTTGGGTCAAGACTTCGACAATCTGCTCGGGTTTGACGAAGAGATGAACTTCGCCGCGAAATTCTTCCAGCGTCGCGCCAAATTTTTCCTGAATGATTTTTACAATGGGCTCCAGATTTATATCCATACGCGTTTTCCAAAAACCTGACAGGTTTTGAAAACCTGTCAGGTCTCAATTTATTCTTTCGCCAAATCCTTGAACTTCTCGCCCTTCACTTTTTCATACAAGGTCACGATGCCGTGAATCAACGCCTCGGGACGCGGCGGACAGCCCGCCACGTACACATCCACAGGGACGACCTCGTCCACGCCTTGAAAGATGGCGTAGTTATTGAAGACGCCGCCGCAGGAAGCGCAGTCGCCCATGGCGATGACCCATTTCGGTTCGGGCATCTGGTCGTACAGCCGGCGCAGGACGGGACCCATCTTCTTCGAGACGCGCCCCGCCACAATCATCAGGTCAGATTGACGCGGGCTGGCGCGCATGAGTTCCATGCCGAAGCGGCTCATATCGTAATGCGAAGCCTGCGCCGCCATCATCTCGATGGCGCAGCAAGCCAGACCGAACAGCATGGGCCACATGGCGTTCGTCCGCGACCAGTTGACCAGATTTTCCAGCGTGGTGGTGACCACGCCCATATTTCCAAGTTTTTGCTCTACTCCCATTCCAAGGCTCCTTTCTTCCAGGCATACACATAACCAACCGTTAAAATCGCGAGGAAGACAACCATTTCAATCAAGCCGAAAAGTCCCAACTGTCGGAAGGCGATTGCCCACGGCAAAAAGAAGATGACTTCGATATCGAAAAGAATGAACAGCACGGCGACCAGATAAAAGCGGATGGGCATACGCCGCGTCCCTTCGCCAAACGGGGTGATGCCCGATTCGTAAGGGATGGATTTTGCTTCCGTGCTCTTTTTTGGTCCAAACAACTCCCCCAGCCCTATCGCAACGAACGCGATAATCGTGGCGACCCCAATCATGACCGCAATGGCTATGTATTCCAAAAGCATAAACGCCTCTTGACATGTGAAAAATAGGACAGATTTTGTCCAGTATATCACAAGTAGGGGGCAAAAGGTAGGGAAAATTGTTGGGGCGAACTTAGCGCTCGCCCCAATAAAGTCAGTCGCCTAAATAATCACGCAAATCCCGGCTACGGGCAGGGTGACGCATCTTCCGCAGCGCCTTGGCTTCAATCTGGCGCACCCGCTCGCGGGTCACGTCAAAGTAATGGCTGACTTCTTCAAGGGTATGTTCTTTTCCGTCGCGCAAACCGAAGCGCAATTCCAAGACTTCCCGCTCACGGTCCGTCAGCGCTTCCAAAGCGCGCTGCACTTGTTCGCGGAGCATTTCGCGGGCGGCGGAATCCATCGGCGAGGGGGCGTCTTCATCTTCAATGAAATCTCCCAACGAGCTCGAATCCTCATCGCCCACGGGACCTTCGAGCGAGATGGGTTCTTCAGCGGAACGGAGAATGCGGTTCACTTTTTGGGTGGCGGCGTCAAGGCGGCGCTGCAAATCCGCTTTGAGCGGTTTATTTTCGGCACGCGCGCGCAACACCATCTGCACATCCGCCGCCGAAAGATAACCTACTTCGAGCGCAAGTTCCGTCGCGGTGGGTTCCCTCCCCAAAGATTGGGTCAGGTTTCGTTGAGCGCGCAGGATACGTGAAATGGACTCAAATAAATGAACGGGAATGCGAATCGTCCGCGCTTGTTCAGCGATGGAGCGGTTGATAGACTGGCGAATCCACCAAGTGGCGTAGGTGCTGAATTTGAATCCGCGACGCGGGTCGAATTTGCCGATGGCGCGCAGCAGTCCCATGTTGCCCTCTTGAATTAAATCGAGCAGAGACATACCGCGCCCCAAATAACGTTTAGCGACGCTGACGACAAGCCGCAAGTTGGCGCGAATCAAGGTTTGATTGCCTTCGACCGCCCGCATACGCACAGCGTCCATTTCGGCAAGGAGTTCTTCGTCGGAAGGCAAATTGCGTATCATGGAGCGCTGAACGGGGAAGGCGTGGCGCTCGCGGACATATTTCAGCAGCCATTCGGCGTACTTAAACGGAAGCAGGTACAGGTTAAGGAAAACGCCATAAGCGTTGCGGGCAAGCCCGTCCCAAAGGCGGTCTACGCCCCAATGCCCGTTGTCAAGATAAGCGCGAAAATAAGACGGAGAATCGAATTGCCACCCAGCGTGAAGGGATTGAGATTCCGCAATCATCAACGCCAGGTTGGGCAGCTCGCAATCGAGGCGCGCGGCGTCTTCAGCCAGCCGTTTCCAAGAGGTCAGCATTTCAGAAATCAGCGAACGATAAATGGAAGACGCCCTGGAAACGCCTTTGCGCTGTTTCAACTGACGCAGGGCGGCAATATGACGGTCCGCTTCGCTAATGGTGGCAAGCCGAAATTCGCTGTCTGCGTCGAGGAGTTTGACCTGGCCAATCTCGCGCAGGTAGAGACGCACCGGGTCTTCCGAAAACTCAACCGCTAATTCCTGTGAGCGCAGGTCGAGAGAGTCGTCCAGATACTCATCCTGCTCGCCAATCTCAAAAAGAGATTCATCCGCTTCGAGATTGATATCCGCCGTAATGTCGAGGGATTGTTCTTCTTCCGCCAGACGATATAAGGCAGCCTCAGGAGACTTCCGTTTCGTTTTTTCAGCCTTTGAAGGCGGCAATTTCGCTTTTGTCTTCCATGAAGAAGATTTTCTCTGGCGAGGGTTTGACTTTGCAGGCATGAGTTCCCTTTCTTGTCGAAAACCAACGATTCTTACGTCTATCGTTTCAAAGACAGGTTTTTCTTTGCGCGGTCAAGCGCGCCCAAGAGCTTCGTAAATTGAATTGCCTGCCGCTGGTAAGTCTTGATATTTGCGCCTCCCTGCAGTTGTTCTTCTTCCTGCAAGAACCGCAATTGGTTGATATTTGCCATCGCGCCAGCGCGCCGCAAATCCACAACTCGATTTAAGAGTTCTTCCAACAATTTATCGTCTGTCGGGCTTGCCTTCTCGACTTGCGCCAGCGCCTCTTTTGAAATCTCGCTCAGCGTTTCAGGCAAATGAGTCTCCACATAATTTTGATGGTCCTTTTCATCCTGTTCGACAGCCAAGCGGATGATATTAAACGTCAATTGATGGGCAGTATACTCGAAATCCTCGGCTGCCAAGGGCGTCAACCCAAATTCCTGCAACTTTCTATCAAGGCGGTACAATAGCGCGGGGTTGCGAAGCAACACGCCCAGGCAATACGCCTCCATCTTGAAAATGGGATTAACCGCAGCGACAGTTTGCGGCGCGCTCGTTTCACGGCTCTGCGCCGGGGCGCGGGGCTTGCGTCGAAACGTCGGGACGGGCGCGGCGGGCGCGCTCAGCGCGCTTTCGTCCACCCGCAACATGCGCGCCAAAGCCTGACGGTAAGTGTCGCGCTCGATGGGCGTGGGCAAGTCTTCGATGAGGGGAATCACCTGCGCGGCGATTTCATTCTTGACCTTCGCGTCGCTCAGGTCTTTGCCCGCCGCCAGCGTTTCCATCACGTGAGTGACAATCGGCTTGGCGTTTTCGACGATGCGCTTCCACTCGTCCCTGTCGCGGGCGACGACTTCGTCGGGGTCGAGGTTATCCGGTAAAACGGCTACGCGAAGGTCGGCTTGCAGCCGCGCTTCGTTGCGGAGCAATCCGCGCGGGTCGAAGCTCAATTCCCCTTCCCGGTCCATCGCGGAGCGCGCCGCTTCCAGCCCGCGCAGGATGGCTTTTTGTCCCGCTGTATCCGGGTCCAGCGCGAGGACGATGCGGCGGGTGAAGCGTTTCAGCAATCGCAGCTGGTCTTCGGTCAGCGCCGTTCCCATCGGCGAGACGACGTTTTCGTATCCGGCTTGATGCAGCGCAATCACGTCGAGATAGCCTTCGACGATGACGGCTTGGTCGGCGGCGCGAATCGGCTTTCTGGCTCTGTCCAGCCCGTAGAGGATTCTGCCTTTGTTAAAAATCGCCGTGTCGGGCGAGTTCATAAACTTGGGGACGTCGTCCGGGTCCACGATGCGCCCACCAAAGCCCGCCATGCGTCCCTGCTCGTCGCGGATGGGAATCATGATGCGGTGACGGAATTTGTCGTAAGTGCGTAATTGGCGATTGGCAGTTGGAGATTGGGATTCGTTTGAATCGCGCACGGAGAGCAAGCCAACATCAATTAAATCCTGCTGCGAGTATCCTTTAGGCGCAAAATATGGGAGCAGGTTGTCGTAGCCGCGCGGGGCGTATCCCAAGCCAAAGGTTTCGATGGTCGCGTCGGTCAGTCCGCGCTTCTCGCGCAAATAGGTCAAGACTTCTTTGTTGTTGAATAACTGATTGCGGTAATAAATCAGCGCGTCTTCCAGCAGGGCGCGCAAACGCTCGTAGGCTTCTTTAACTTCGGGGGCTTCGCGCTTGAGCTCTTGCAGCGTCACGCCCGCGCGTTCCGCAAGCTTTCGCAGCGCCTCTTTGAAGTCCAGCCCTTCCTTCTTCATCACAAACTTGAAAATATCGCCGCCTTCGTTGCACGCGCCATAGCATTTCCACGTCCCCAATTCGGGCCAGACAACAAACGCGGGCGTGCGTTTGTTGTCGTGGAAGGGGCAAAAGCCCGTATAACTGCGTCCCGATTTGCGGAGCTTCACGCCCGCTTCGGAGACGAGTTCCACGATGTCTATTCGAGATTTGATTTCATCAATGGAGGACATTTGAGGCAGAGGGCGGTCGGGTAGTCAGTGGTCGGTAATCGGTAATCAGCGGGCAGTTGACTATATTAACGCAAGTTACCGCCTTTGACAATCATTGCAAACAAACCCATTTTGAACCGCCGAGGCGCTGAGCTCGCGGGTTTTTTCAATGAATTTCTGATATGAAAAAGGTTGGGAGCAGACCTGACGGGTTTCATTAAGCGGCGCATGGTTACGGATTCTGTGAATCAAATTCGCGCCGGTTGATGTAGGCTCTGCGGAAACCCGTCAGGTCTTTTTTCATCCTTCGGGGTGAATCTTGTTCCATGAATACTCTGCGTTTCTGCGGTAAAAACGAAGCCGGGGTATATTATGGAATCCGCTTTTGCTTGCGCGTCAGCCAGTATCGAATTTCGTCGCCAAGCGGATACAACGGATAGAGATACGCGCCGTATAAAACGCCCGCAAAGTCGGTCATCAGGCGGCGGGCGCGGCGAAGGTTTTGGCGGTCATCGTTCAAGGGCAGGGAGAGCAATTCCTCCAGCGCGGGATGCAGCGTCGCGCCCGTGATTTTTTTGAAAACGCGGAATTGAAGCTGCCACGCCTCCAACTCGCCGTAGATGGAAAACGCGGTGAAGAATCCCTGCCGCAAGTGTTGGACTTCGTGAATGAGCAGAGTCCACGCCCCGGGATGAGTCAGCGCCGACTCGCGCGAATAATGC
>JAIWOB010000138.1 GCA_020217065.1 Chloroflexota bacterium
CAAACCAACGCGAAGCGATAGAGACAGCAACGAACTGGTTCCGCCTGGAAGTTAGCGCCTCAGACGCCAACTGACTGAGAGACACTTCCATCCTGCGCAGATTGTTTGCGCCCCTTCTTCATCACCTCCTTATTGAGGGATTTTGAAATACAAATAAAAAAGGAAAGCCGCATTGCATTATCGTCATTGCGAACTTTCCCGAATAATAAGCGCCGGTTGTATGAACTTTGACTGCGCGAACGTCGGTTGTTCCTGCTGTCTTGCCTGAATCATCTCGACTACGATTTGCGCCGCCTGTTCGCCAAGCAATTGAAGGTCCTGAAAAACTGTGGTGAGGGAGGGATGGAAGTAAGCCGATTCGGGGATATTATCGAAACCGACAACCGCCAACTGAGACGGAACGGAAACGCCGCGCCGCGCCGCCTCACGCAGGACGCTGAGAGCCATCTGGTCGTTGGCGACAAAGACCGCGTCCATGTCGGGGTAGGATTCGAGCAGCCGAATAAAAGCCTGTTCCCCGCTTGCCGCCGACCAGTTTCCCTCCGCGCAATGCTCTTCCCGCGCATCGAGACCAGCTTCTATAAGGGTTTCGCGCCATGCGCGTTTGCGCTCCACAGCCTCCCACCACGCAAGCGGACCGGAAATATGACCAATCTTTTTCCGCCCGCATCCCAGCAAGTGTCGTATCGCCATCGCTCCGCCTTGATAATTGTCGGTTGCAACGCTAAAAACGCCCTTACGCGGACGCATTGAGAGAAAGATAACCGGCACGGGAATCCTATCCAGGCGTTCATCGAGCCAGGAATGATTGTCTCCAATTTCAGGGGCTGCCCAAACAATCCCATCCACTTGACGCGCAAGCAGGGAATCAATCGCCTCTCCAACCCTGCTGTTGTCGAAATTGTCCAACTCCTTCATTAAGAGCATGTAACCGAGTTCATCGGCTTTGTCTGCCACGCCATTGAGCGTTCGCGAAGGTCCGATATGCTTCAAACCAGACGTCACCACCCCCAGGGTGTAACTGCGGCGCTGAATCAGGCTGCGGGCAAGGGCGCTGGGGTTGTATCCCAGCCGCTCGACCACCTCTTCCACGCGCTTGCGGGTGTCTTCCGAAACGTAGGAAAACTTGTTCATCACGCGGGAGACCGTCTGTGTGGAAACTCCCGCAGCCTGCGCGACATCTTTGATGGTAACGCGTTTCTTTTTATCGGAAATCATGGGCAGCCTGCCGCATATGTTATCGCTAACATGTTAGCGATAACATAATATCAAAAACCCCCCTCCAAGTCAAGACCTATTTTGCCGTTCTAATCAAAGCGCGAGCGCGTCGCGCGGTTTTGCGGGCCGCGGGGAACCCGGTTTCATTGTCCCCATTTTGGCGTTAAAAAATAACCCCGCCGCAAACCATACGGCGGCGCGGGCTAACGCCAACCCAAAGCAATCATCCACGCTTATATAACATAGCCTCTATTTCCTGAACCATCCCGCCAACTGCGCCAGCCCAAGCAGGATGACCGCCACGAACAAGGCGCCCCATTCAAATGTAAATTGCCCGCGCAAGAGCATGGCAATAGACGCAAGCGTCATGCCCGTCAACGCCAGCAGGCTGACTCGCAGCAAGTGACGGCGCTCGACGACGCGCGCATCGTCTCTTTTTCCCATCAAGACCAGCCGCTGACGGAATTCGGTCATGTCCCAGGCGAAGAGGGCGAAGATGCCGCCGGCGAAGAGCCAGCCTGGCGAGAATCCAAACCACAAGCCGAGGGCGGCAAGGATGATATAAAGAATCAACGCAAGCGAGGAATACCAAAACCATCTCTGCCAGACGGCGAGCAGCCAGCCCAAGCCAAAGACAATCATCCAGGCAGAGAAGGAGGCAAAGCCGCTTTGGGCGAATCCCCAGGCGAGAGTCGCGGACGAAAGCAGAACGCTCAACAGCAACGCAGCCAACGTCACATGGACCTCCTGCGGCGGGAAAGCGCGGCAGCCTGGTCGAACAGAAGCGGCAAGGGCGCGGCATGGTCGGGCTTTTGGGGGTTCATGAAATTTTGGCTCCTTTCGAAACGCGCGGCTCTCATTTTACTTGGTCGCGTTTTCCATAACAAGTTATGGACTGTAAATAGCAGACGATGGACGACGGAAAGACAAAGTTCACGGCTTATCGGCCGCGGTCTGTTCGACGCCGCCGCAAAGGGAATATAGGGACAAATGTCAATTGCCTGAATGAAACAAAAATGCTAGACTTATCGTAAATAAATCAAACCCGCCCTAAAAGTTTTTCTTATTTCAACAAAGCCTTGGTTTCTTTTCGCAAAGGAGTCTTTACGCATGGCAAACAAAACCCTTCTTTTCATCGGCGCTGGAATTTTGTTTCTAATCGGCTTGTGTTTGCTGGCTTTTGGCGGCATCACGCTTTATGGCTCAACCGCCCCGAATGGACAGTCGAACTGGGCGGTCGTTGGCGTGATTTTGGGCGTCTTCGGCTTGCTCGTACTCGCAGGCGGAGCAGGCATGGTCATTGCCGCGTTGAAGGGGACAAAAACCGAAGTCATTCAGCAGGTAACGATGAAGGTGGATTTGCCCGGCGAAACCAAAATTGAGGAAGTCAAGTGTCGTTCCTGCGGCGGGACATTGTCCTCAAAAGACATTACCCTCGCCAACGGCGCGCCGATGGTCAACTGTCCTTATTGTCACACCGTTTATCAAATGACCGAAGAACCGAAGTGGTGAAAAAGCGTCAGAGCGCCAAAAGCGTCACGGGCGTTTCGCCGCTTTAACAAGGAGTTCTCATGCTGAAAAGAATTCTCATCTCGTTGTTTGTTTTTAGCCTTGCGTTTGCGACAACGGCATCCGCCTCCGCGCAGGATTTGCCCTACTATTTCCAGGTGGAAAAGCAGGCGGTGAACGTCTATTGGAATTCGGACGGCAGCATGTCGCTGGATTACCGCTGGACCTTTATCAACCAGCCCAACGCGCACGAGATTGACTTCGTGGACGTGGGCATGCCCAACTACAACTTTGACATAAGCGCCGTCAAAGCCGACGTGGACGGCGCGCCTGTCAAGGTTTCCACCAGCGACTACCAGGGAAGCGGCTCCGGCTTTGCCGTTGTTATGGGAAGCAAGTCCATTCCGGCGGGCGGAAAAGCCACCGTCCATGTGTACGTTGGAAAAATCACAGGCATATTGTATCCCGACGATGAAGATGAAGCCTACGCCAGCGCCGTCTTTGCGCCGACCTACTTCGGCTCACAGTATGTGACAGGCAAAACGGACTTTACTTTGATTTATCACCTGCCGCCGGGCATCAAGCCTGAAGAACCCAAATGGCATCCCGCGCCTTCAGGATTCTCCTCCGAACCAACCGCCGCTTACGACGACCAGAACCGCGTCACCTACACATGGCGCAACGCCTCCGCCAGCGCCTCGGACTATTATCTCTTCGGCGCGTCGTTTCCCCGCGCTTACGTCCCCGCGGAAACCATTCAGGCAAAACCCGTCGAACCGCTCATTGACGAAGACGCCGTCTTTGCAATCTGCTGCGGCGGATTCTTTGCTTTTATGTTTATTGGAATGCCCATTATCTCAGCCATCCAAGGCAGGAAGCGCAAGATGCAGTACCTTCCGCCCAAGGTCTCCATTGAAGGTCACGGCATCAAGCGCGGACTCACCGCCGTCGAATCCGCAATCCTCATGGAGCAGCCGCTCGATAAAGTCCTGACGATGATTCTATTCGGCGTGGTCAAAAAGGGCGCCGCCAAAGTCGTCAGCCGCGACCCGCTCAAACTGGAGATTGCCTCCCCGCTCCCCGAAAACCTTCACGAGTACGAAAAAGACTTCCTTGCCGCCTTCAAAGAAACTGACGCCCGCGCCCGCAGCCGCGCCATCCAAGACATGATGGTCAAATTCGTCAAGTCGGTCTCCGCAAAAATGAAAGGATTCAGCCGCAAGGAGACGGTGGCATATTACAAGTCCATCATGGAGCGCGCCTGGCAGCAAATCGAAGCCGCCGACACGCCCGAAGTCAAAAGTCAAAAATTCGAAGAAGCCCTCGAGTGGACCATGCTGGATAAGGACTACGACGACCGCACCCGCCGCACCTTTAGCGGACCCATTTTCATGCCCGTCTGGTGGGGAAGTTACGACCCAGCCTATCGTCCCGCCCCGGCGGCTTCTTCCTCTACGCCTTCGCCTTTCCCGACGAATCAACCCACATCCACCAGCCGCGGCTCTCTGCCTGGCGCTGAATTTGCCGCCCAAATGGTGACGGGAGTCCAAACCTTCTCGCAGAAGACCATCGGCAACATTAGCGACTTCACCGAGAAAATCACAGGCAAGACCAATCCTCCGCCAAAAGTCTCGTCCAGCGGACGCAGCGGCGGACGCTCTGGAGGCGGCTGCGCCTGCGCGTGTGCCTGTGCAGGCTGCGCGTGTGCGTGTGCGGGAGGCGGAAGATAAAAAGGATAAATTATGAAGGATGAAGGATAAAAACCATAATGCGTGGTTCGTGCTGCGTAAACCGCGTTTGTAATGCGATAAATCCTCCGCGCCTTCGTGTCTCTGTGGTTAGGCTTTGTTTTGCGCGAATCAAAATTTAGAGGTAAACATGAGTCTATTTGGCGAATGGTTCAATCGTAAATCGTCAATCGCAAATCCAAAATCGGGTTTGTATCACTACCTCCGCGAGGACGAGTTTCAGAAGTCCCGCATTCACCTGCGGATTGACCCTGACGGCGCAGGCACGCTGATTGTCAACGCCAGCAGCGTCATGCACTTAAATCCGACCGCCGCGCTGATGGCATACCTGATTTTGGAAGAGACTGAAGAACCGCAGGCGATAAAAATCATCCAACAAAAATTCAACGTCGGCAAGACGCAAGCCGCCAAAGACCTTTCAGAATTTAGAATTCAGATTTCAGAATTACTAAACCCCGACTCCTGCCTTATCCACGACCTCGAACTTGAAACGATTATGCCGTTCAGCTCGCGCCCATCTGCGCCCTACCGCATGGACCTGGCGGTCACCTACCGCTGCAACAACGACTGCGCCCACTGCTACAACGCCCGCGAGCGGAATTACCCCGAACTGAAAACTGACCAGTGGAAAAAGATTCTCGACAAACTCTGGGAACTGGGCGTGCCGCACATCGTCTTCACCGGCGGCGAAGCCACCCTGCGAAACGACCTGCCCGAACTGATTCGCCACGCCGAAGCCAACGGGCAAATCACGGGACTCAACACCAACGCCCGCCGTCTTTCGGACATGAACTACGTTCAAAGCCTTGTGGAGGCTGGACTCGACCACGTTCAAATCACCCTCGAATCCTGCGCGCCTGAAATCCACGACGAGATGATGAGGACGGGCGGCGCGTTCAAGCAGACCGTCGCGGGCTTGAAGAACGTCCTTGCGACAAAACTTTACGTGATGACCAACACTACGATGTTGAAGATGAACGTCCACGCCATCCCCGATACGCTGGACTTCCTCGCGGACATTGGCGTCCCAACCGTTGGGTTGAACGCGCTGATTTATTCGGGACAAGGTCTCACCGTCGGCACGGGGCTCCACGAAAGCGAGTTGCAGCCCATTCTCGACATGGCAACGAAAAAGACCGCCGCGCGCGGACAAAAGCTCATCTGGTACACCCCGACCCAGTACTGCGAGTTCGACCCCACTGCCAGCAACCTGGGCGTCAAGGGCTGCACCGCCGCGCTCTACAGCATGTGCGCCGAACCCAACGGCGACGTGATTCCCTGTCAGTCGTATTATCGCGCGCTCGGCAACCTCCTCACCGACTCATGGGACTCGATTTGGAATCACCCCCTGTCCGTCCAACTGCGGGAGCGGCAAAAACTTCCAGAGAAATGCCGCGACTGTTCCCTGCTCCCCGAATGCGGCGGCGGATGTCCGCTCAAATTTGAAAGTTCGCATGTTCCAAGTCGCTTGTGACCTTTTTTCATCCCTCATAATTCATCCTTCATCCTTGGAGACCCCATGACCTCTCACGCCTGGATTAAAGAATTCCCCGCCGCCATCACCGTTTGCGACGCGGAGGGCGTCATCCTTGAAATGAACGACAAAGCCGCCAAAACTTTCGAAGCGGACGGCGGCTACACTCTCATCGGCTCGAACCTGCTCAACTGTCACCCAGGGCAGTCTCAACAAAAAGTGGAAAGACTCCTCGCGGCAAAGGTCAAAAACGTTTACACTATCGAAAAGAACGGCGTGAAGAAACTCATCTATCAGTCGCCGTGGTACGAAGAAGGAGAATACGCGGGCTTTGTCGAAATCTCCCTCGAAATCCCGCAAGAAATACCGTACTTTGTCCGCTCCTAATCAATCTCCACCGACCTTCGACCTTTGACTTTCAACTAATTTCATCTCTCATCTTTCCGTATGGAAATCTGCTACCTCCTCTCCTTCCCCGACCCCGACGACGGCAAAGCCCCGCCCGCCGAACAATTCAAGGGCTTGAAAGACGCGCCGTATTTTCAACCGGTGGATATTGACCTGGCGACCCTGGGCGAGGAAACCGTTCTCATCGAAGGTCACGCGGTGCAGGTTGTCCGTCAGCGGTACGATGGGTGCGTACAGACGCTGGAATGCCGTTTCACGCTCAAAGACCCGTTTGCCGCATCCGTTTTACAAGAACGAGCCAAAATTCAAAGCGCCCTGCAAAGCAAATTCATCCCCGCTTCGCACCGTCAAAGCGGGCTGTATGAAGAGTACATTATTTTGCTGGTCAAGGACGCCAAACCCTCGCCCGATAAATGGATTGAGAAAAACGCCCTCGCCCTGGCGCGTTTCATCCGTTCGCAGCGTGAAGTCTTCGACAAAAGCGAGGTCGAAGAGATTCTCATGTCGCGCACGCGCTACTCGGCAAAGGAACTCACCCTTGTGGATTGGGAGGGCGCGGTCATCATCGCTCCGCTCGAAGATTATCAATCCGACATCGCCCTGCTCAAAATCGGCAATTACCAACTATTGCGCTATCGGATGTTGAACGAATCGATTGACAAAATGCTGGATAAAATCCAGGAAACCTTCTTCGAAAACAAGCGCCGCCCGCGCCCTACGCGCGGCGTCATCCGCCAGATTGCGGAGCATAAGCTCGAAGTGATGCTCGATTTCGAACGCGCCGAGCAAAACCTCCTGCTCATCGGCGATTGGTATACCGCCAAACTCTACGAAGCCATCCAGCGCGAACTCTACCTCAAGGATTGGAAGGAAAACCTCAAGAACAAACTCGACAACCTCGAAAGCATCGTCGAAACCATCAAAGACAACTTCTCACTGTCATGGGAAGGCATTATGGAAAGAGCCGAACTCATCGGGTGGGTTGTCCTGCTCATTGGCTATCTCTACCTCTTCTTTGTGCAAGACCTTGCGAAAGTCGGAAAATAGGAGAATCAAATGAATATCCTCAACCGCCTGACCGAAAATTTCACCAAAGTCCAGCCGCTGCCCGCCGGCGTTCATCACCTTCAAGCCATGCATGACGAAAAACCCTACCGTCTGCATCTCCGCCTCAACAAAGACGGTTCGGGACTGCTCATCCTCAACGCCGCCACTGTTTTGCAGCTCAACCCCACCGCCGCCGAGTGCGCCTTTCATTTCGTCAAGGGGACGGAACCCGACGAAGCGGCGAAGCAAATTTCGAAGCGTTATCGGGTGGATAAAAAGACCGCGCTGGCGGATTTTCAAAACTTCACGGAACAAATTCAAGAACTCATCTCCACCCCCGACCTTGACCCCGTCTCCTTCCTGAATTTTGAGCGGGCTGCCCCCCATTCGGCTGGGACGACCCTCAGGCTCGACTGCGCTCTCACGTACCGCCTCCCCGAAAACACGCAGGCGCAGTACGCTCCCGTCAAACGCGTCGAGCGCGAACTCTCCACCGACGAGTGGAAACTCATCATGGATAAGGCTTGGGCGGCGGGCGTCCCGCACATCGTCTTCACGGGCGGAGAAGCCACCCTGCGCGACGACCTGCTGATGTTGATTGACCACGCCGAAAAGAACGGTCAGGTCTGCGGCTTGCTTACCGACGGCATCAAACTCGCCGACAAGGATTATCTCGAAATGCTCCTGCAAACGGGTCTCGACCATGTAATGCTCATCCTCCAGCCCAACAACCCGCGCTCGTGGAAAGCCATCGAGACCATCGTTCCCGCCGACCTCTTCCTCACCGTCCATCTGACTCTGACGAAGGAAAACGTAAAAGACGCCAAAGACATCCTGCAAAAACTCGCCAACCTGGCAGTGGAAAATATCTCCCTCAGCGCCGCCGAAAGCGACCTGCTCGACGAGCTGCTAGCGCTGCAAGACATTGCCAGTTCCCTCAACCTCACCCTGCGCTGGGACCTGCCCGTCCCGTACTCCGCCGCCAACCCCATCAGCGTCGAAACCGTAGACGATGCGCTCCCCGCCGGCGCGGGCAAAGCCTGGCTCTATGTCGAACCCGACGGCGATGTCCTCCCCGCCCAGGGCGAACCCGACAAGGTAATGGGCAATTTGCTGCGGGACGAGTGGGAAAACATCGTCAGGTAAATTAGAGAAGAGACCCGCGCGTCAAGGCAGGCGCGGGAAAATTCCAATCATGCGTTTTAACGCTCCGCTTTTCCTGCTCTTATTGTTATTGCTGCCGTTAGCGGTTTACATTGGTTTGCCAAGCAAAGCGAAAAAACAGGAAATCGCTTCTTTAATTCTGCGGGGAGTGATTTTGCTTTGCCTCATCCTCTCCCTCGCAGGACTCGAACTTGTCAAGAGCGGAAACAACCTCGCGGTGGTCTTTCTCATGGACGTGTCCGACTCCATGCCGCAGCAAGCCGTAGAGCAGGAAGTGGCGTATGTGCGCGAGGCGCTCAAATCCATCGGCGCGGACGATAAAGCCGCCATCATCCTCTTCGGCGCAGATGCGTTGGTCGAACGCCCGATGTCGGCGTTGAACGAACTCTCGACCATCACCTCTGTCCCAATCACAAATCAAACCGACATCGCCGAAGCCATTCAACTGGGGTTGGCTTTGTATCCTTCTGGCTACGCGAAGCGGATGGTGATTTTGTCCGACGGAGCCGAAACCACAGGCGACGCGCTCAACGCCGCGAAGTTCGCTTCTTCCGCTGACGTTCAAATCGTGGTCATGCCGTTTCTCAGCCAGGTGGACGCCGAAGCCCTCGTCACCGAAGTGGACGCTCCCACCCATCTCCGCGCGGGCGAACAATTCGACTTGAACGTTTCGATTCAGGCGAACCGGTCTATGCGGGCGACGGTGCGCGTACTTGCCAAAAATCAAATCCTGTATGAAGCGACGCACGAACTTCACAAGGGCAACCAAACCCTGAGCCTGCCGCTAACCGCCAACGAGCCTGGCTTCGTCAGTTATCAAGCGCAGATTACGCCCGAGCAGGATTCCTTCTATCAAAACAATCGGCTGGATACCTTCTCGCAGGTCGAGGGTCCGCCTCGGGTTTTGTTGGTCGCTCCGCCCGCAGGCGAGACTCTGCCCGACGGCAAGCCGCGTCCCGACGAGTATTCCCTCCTCCAGCAAGTCCTCGCCTCGGCTGGCTTCGACGTGAAAACCGTCACGCCGAGCCTCATGCCCGCCGACCTGCCGACCCTCGCGCAGTACAACTCTGTAGCGCTGGTGGATGTCCCCGCCCGCGAGCTGGACACCGTCCAAATGGAGACGCTGAAATCCTACGTCCGCGACCTCGGCGGCGGGCTGGTAACCGTCGGCGGACCGACCAGTTTCGGAGTCGGCGGTTATTTCCGCACGCCGCTCGAAGAGGCGCTCCCCATCGACATGGAAATCAAGGACGAGCAGCGCCGCCCGTCGTTGAGCATCGTCTTCATCATTGACCATTCTGGAAGCATGAGCGACACCAGCGGCGGCGTGCCCAAACTGGAACTTGCCAAAGAAGCGGCGGCGCGTTCGGTGGAGATGCTTTTCCCGTCTGACCGTGTGGGCGTGATTGCCTTCGACGACACCGCCAGTTGG
>JAIWOB010000139.1 GCA_020217065.1 Chloroflexota bacterium
TATAAAATGACAAATTTTAGGCTCACTTACTCAACCATGTTCAACCCGCCGGAAGAATTGCACAGCGGCTTTGATAAAGCCGTGGAAAAACTCAAGCAAAACTTGGGCAAGGAATACGATATGTTTATCGGCGGCAGGGACGTGAAATCGGACAAGACCTATAACGACCACTCCCCGGTGAACACCGATTGGGTCTTGGCGAAGATTCAGCGCGGACACGCCGAACACGCTCAACAGGCGCTGGAAGCGGCGCGCAAGGCTTTCCCCGCCTGGAGCCGCACGCCGTGGCAAAAGCGCGTGGAACTTCTGCGAAAGGCGGCGTCGCTCATCGAAGAACGCATCTTCGATTTGGGCGCGGCGATGGCGTTAGAAGTGGGCAAAAATCGCATGGAGTCGCTGGGCGACGTGCAGGAGACCGCCGACCTCATTTATTACTCCTGCCTTCAAATGGAAAAAAACAATGGCTACATCGTCGAAATGGGCAGAGACCCGCTCGTTGGCTATGAATCGCGCAACGTCTCGATTCTGCGACCTTACGGGGTATGGCTGGTCATCTCGCCGTTCAACTTCCCCTTTGCGCTCACAGGGGGACCGATGGGGGCGGCGCTGGCGGCGGGCAACACGGTCGTCGTCAAGCCCGCCACCGATACCGCCTGGGTCGCCCGCCTTTTGATTGACTGCTTCCGCGACGCGGGCTTTCCCGACGGCGTGGTCAACTTCGTCACGGGAGCCGGCTCGGTGGTAGGTCAGGCGCTGATTGACAGCCCCGAAGTGGCGGGCGTGACCTTCACCGGCTCCTTCGACGTGGGCATGAAGATGTACCAGAACTTCGGCAAACGGAGCTACGTCCGCCCGTTGATTCTGGAATTGGGCGGCAAGAACCCGGTTATCGTTTCGGAAAAGGCGGATTTGGAACGCGCCGCGATTGGAATCACGCGCTCGGCGTTTGGCTTGCAGGGACAAAAATGCTCCGCCGCTTCACGCATCCTGATAGTGGATTCAGTTTACGAGGACCTGGTCAACCGCCTGAAAGACCTCGCCGGCAACCTGGTTATCGGCGACCCAACCGAACGCGCCACCTACACAGGACCCGTCATCAACCTGGCGGCTTACAAAGACTTTCAGAATTACTGCGAAGAAATTCACCAAGACGGCGGCGTCTTCCTCACCGGCGGCAAGGTTAAAAGCGGCGGCATCTTCGACAAGGGGTATTTCTGCGAGCCGACCTTCGTCACCGACCTGCCGCTCAGCCATCGCTTGTGGCGGCATGAAATGTTCCTGCCCATCGCCACGATTGCAAAAGTCAAGAGTCTTGAAGACGCCATGCGCATCGCCAACGACGTGAATTACGGTCTGACCGCCGGGTTCTACGGCTCGCCCGAAGAGACCGAATGGTTCTTCGACAACATTGAAGCCGGCGTGACCTACGCCAACCGCCCGCAAGGAGCGACGACAGGCGCGTGGCCGGGCTTTCAACCTTTTGGCGGCTGGAAAGGCTCCGGCTCCAGCGGCAAAAACGCCGGCGGACATTACTACGTGCCGCTCTACATGCGCGAACAGGTGAGGGTGGTAGTGAAGTAGTCTAATAGTCTAATAGTCTGACAGTCTCATAGTCTGCAAATAATTGAAAGAGAGCCTCTTCTTGGGAGGCTCTCTTTTCGCGCCGCTTATTTCTTCTCACTTCTCACTCCCTTGTTCCAAAGGTAAAATAAGCGCATGGAGTCCGACGAGCCGCTCATCTACCGCGTAGGAATGTTTTTTTACGTCATCGGCGGGGGGGCGTTTCTTTTATTTGTCGTTTCGGATTTTGCCGAGAAACCTGAATTCGACTTTCTCTTTCTCTCGCTATTGATGATTGGCGTCGGGTGGATGCTTCGGCGCGGCAAGCCCGCCCCTCCTTCCGCCGGGCGCTTTGAATGGCTCAGAAAGAAACGCGAAGAAGCAAGAAACAAAAAACAATCCAAACAGGACGCAAAAAAGAAAAAATAACATGTCAAAAATCGCTTCCCTCAAACAAGCCATTGCAGAGTATGTCAGCGACGGCGATGTCGTTTACGCCGCAGGTTTCACTCATCTCATTCCCTTTGCCGCCGGGCATGAGATTATCCGCCAGGGCAGGAAAAATCTCACCCTTGCCCGCGCCACGCCCGATTTGATTTACGACCAAATGGTCGCCGCAGGCTGCGCGAAGAAGGTCATTTTCTCTTATATGGGGAATCCCGGCGTCGGCTCGCTGCGGATTGTCCGCGCCGCCATCGAAAAGGGGGAACTGGAATGGGAGGAATATTCGCACTTCGGGATGATTACCCGCCTGCAGGCTGGCGCTTCGGGATTGCCCTTCCTGCCCATGAACCAGACCGGCGCGACCGACCTTGAAAAAGCCAACCCGCAAATCAAGCGCATCCCCGACCCATACGGCGGCAAGGATGTGATTGTCGTTCCGGCGTTGAATCCCGACGTGGCGATTGTCCACGTACAGCGGGCGGATGAGAACGGCAACGCCCATTTGTGGGGCATCATCGGCGAACAAAAGGAAGCCGCCTTCGCTGCGAAAAAAGTCATCCTCACCGCCGAAGAAATCGTGGACGAATCCGTCATCCGCTCCGACCCAAACCGCACGATGATTCCCGCCAACATCGTGGACGCCGTATGCCACGTCCCCTACGCCTGCCATCCTTCTTATTCGCAAGGCTATTATGACCGCGACAATGAGTTTTATCTTGCCTGGGATAAAATCAGCGAGTCGCGGGAAAGCGCGCAAGCCTACCTGGACGAATGGGTATTCGGAGTTAAGGACCGCGAGGAGTATTGGCGGAAACTCGGCGCAAAGGTTCACAAGCGGCTGAAAGTCAAGGCGAAGTACAGCGAGAAAATCAACTACGGAAAGTATTAGACGGATACGCTCTGTCGGGGACTAAGCCTCCGACAGAGCGTATGCAAATAGAGCATGAGCGTTCCAAATTTCGATTACGGCGGCGAAGGCGCGCCGCTGCATTTTCTCCACGCTAACGGTTATCCGCCAGAATGCTACAAACCGTTATTGGAGTTGTTAAAAATTCGCTATCGCGTCTTTGGGATGAAACTGCGTCCGCTGTGGGAAAACACAACCCCCGAAGACCTGGACGCCTGGCATCCCCTCTCGGATGATTTGCTTCGTTTTCTCAACTCGAACCCAAGCGGCGTAAACAAAACCATTGTCGGCGTTGGGCACTCCGTCGGAGGCGTCGTCACTTTGAGAGCGGCGCTGCGAGAGCCGCAGCGATTCCGCGCGCTGATTTTGCTCGACCCGGTGTTGTTTGTACCGGCGACTCTGACGGCATGGAAAATCGTCCGCGACCTCAAACTGGGACATAAATTTCACCCCAAAATCAAGGGGGCGCTCAAACGCCGCCGCGTCTTCGACAATTTGGACTTGGTCTTTCAAGGCTATCGTTCACGCGAAGTCTTCAAATACATGAGCGACGAAAGTCTGCGCGCTTACATTGCGGGCATTGTCAAGCCCAGGGCGGGCGGCGGATTTGAACTCGCCTATTCTCCGGAATGGGAAGCCCGCATCTACCTGACAGGCTTGCGCGATTTTGACCTCTGGCGCGGCTTGCCCAGCCTGCAAATTCCCACGCTTATCATCCGCGGCGCGGAAACCGACACATTTTTAGAGAACGCCGCCAAATTGGTCAAAAAGAAAAATCCTCAAATTCAGGTCGAGACGCTGGAACGCTGCACTCACCTTTTACCGCTGGAGCGTCCGCAGGAGGTCTTCGACCTGATTTGGAAGTTTTTAGAGGCGCTTTCCGCGCCCAATCGTTAAGCGCGCTACTTTATCATCGAGCAGCGCTGCGGCTCTTGATTGGTGCCTTTAAACCCAAAGACCTCGCGGCAGACCGTGTCCATGCCGTATAACGCCTTAAGCGGGTAATGCGGGTCGCTGCGGACGGGAGACCCCGCTTCTTCTTCCGTAAAGCGGTCAACGTAATCGAGAGCCTCCACATCCCTGATTCCGCCATCCGCGAAGACGCCGTACATAAACTTCGCCCCCGCCAGCGAACGTTTGAAGGCAAATTGAACGGTGGCTTTATTGCCGGCGTTGACCCGCACCCAAGCCAGGTCAGGGTCGTCTTCAGGACCGCGCCCGCCGTCGAAAATCACCTTGTCATAGCCGTCGCCTGGAAGCGGAGCGTCCGACTTTTCGCCGGATAAGCCGCCAGTGTCGCGGTTGGTATCGCGGCGAACCTGCACGTTGTCGGTGGACCAGTTCGGCTTGTAAGGCGGATAGGCGACGATAAGGACGTCTCCAAAGCCGTCGCCTTCGATATCCAATTCAACGCCGTAATTAATTCCAACTTGATTGTTGGGGTTGGTGCCGACCAGCTCAATCGAAACGTAAAAAAACTTCTCGTCATAAGCCAGATTGAAACTGGCGATGTCCATATCGGCTACGTAGGTCATATCTTGAAGAAAGGGACGCTCGAGGCGGTTGATGTCGTAGGCGTCGCCATAGGGCGCGTGCTTTTGCGGTCCAGTATCCGCCGAGACGACATCCACAATCAACTTTCCCGCCTTAACGTCCGTGGAGGGAATCAGCGAATGCGGCACCTCGATGGTGGGAGTCGGCAGTTCAGGCGTGGGCGAAGGGACTTCGGTTGCGGTCGCCAAGTTTGCGGGAGTCGGGGAAGGCGGCGGCAGCGTAGCGGAGGGGAGGTTTACAGGGGAGACAGAATTCGAGGGATTCGGCAGGTTGCACGCCAGGGCGGCAAAAACCAAAATCAGAAAAAAGGCAATGACGGGATTTTTTATTTTCATGGTTTCTCTCCTCAACAGCAATTATCCTTCCTTTCCAATCTTCAATCAATAGGAATTCGGCTGTAATCCATCCCTTGCCAGAGCGGAAAAGTTCAGGCACAATAGCCGTCATCCTGAGATATCGAGAGGAAAAATGAATTACTCTTCAGCCGAGTTGATGATTATCAATGCCGCGCGTTTACTGCGCGACGGCGATGTGGTTTTCGTGGGCGTGGGACAGCCCAACCTTGCCTGTAACTTAGCCAAACGAACTCACGCCCCCAACCTGGTGATGATTTACGAAGCCGGCGTCATTGGCGCGGAGCCGGCGCGGCTTCCGCTTTCCATCGGCGACCCCACCCTGGTGAGCGGTTCGCTTTCGGTGGTGAGCATGTACGACATTTTCGCCAATTACCTCCAGCGCGGAAACGTGGATGTAGGCTTCATGGGCGGGGCGCAAATTGACAAATACGGCAACATCAACGCCACTGTCATCGGCGGGTACGACCATCCTAAAGTCAGGCTGCCCGGCTCAGGCGGGTCGCAGGAAATTGCCGCCTGGGCAAACCGCTGCTATATCATGACCCCGCACCAAAAGCGCCGTTTTCCCGAAAAAGTGGAATTCATGACCTCCGCCGGTTTCATCAACGGCAGGGGAAGCCGGGAAGCCGCCGGACTGCGCGGCGGCGGAATGCTGGCGGTGGTGACGGATATCGGCATCCTCGAACCAAACGAAGACGGCGAAATGATTCTAACGGCGCTGCACCCCGGCAAGACAGCGGAAGACGCCAAAGCCAACACCGGCTGGGATTTGAAGACCGCCGCTCAAGTCAAGGAAACCGCTCCTATCGGCGAAGAGGAGTTGCGGATTTTGCGCGAGGAACTCGACCCGAAGGGGATTTATCTAAAAGGCGCGGCGTAAAACAACGTCCCGAAGGCGTTTCAACCTTCGGGACGTTGTTTTTATTATTCCCGGTTTCGCGTTATGGCGACGGAGTCTCCGCCGCGTTCTGCGCCGCGCTTTGGGCTTTTGCGGCTTCGGTGGCGGCGGTGATGAAGTTCGGCTCAGTCGGGACGTGTTCCTTCCAAATATCGAAAATTTCAACGCCGTATTCTTCGCGGGCTTTGGTCAGCCATTCGGAAAAGGCTTGGCTCTTCGCCGCCTCATATTGCGAGGCGCTCAACGGGCGTTCCTGTTTCGCAATTAACTGGATGATGTGGTAACCAAACTGGCTTTTAACGGGCGTCTCCGTGTAATCGCCCGTCTTCTCCAGGGCAAAGGCGGCGGCTTCAAATTCGGGAACCATCTTGCCTTTTCCAAACCAGCCCAAATCGCCGCCATTGACGGCGGAGCCGGTATCCTTGGAAAATTCAGCGGCAAGCGCCGCAAAGTCTTCGCCGTGTTTCAACTTTTCTATAATATTCAAAGCGACAACTTCTTCCGTCACAAGAATATGCCTCGCCCAGACTTGAAGCTCGGAATCGGGAACGTCGGCGGTAACCGCTTCCTGCACTTTTTTCTGTAAGACCTGAAGTTCAAAAAACGCCAGATAATCCTCTTCGCTGACGCCGAGTTTCATCAAAGACTCGCGCGAAGCGTTGAGCTCCCGCTCGAAGCCTTCCTGAGTATAAGGAGTTGCGGTGGGACGCGCGGTGGGCGTGGGACCTGGTTCAACGACTTCTTCAGTCGGTTCGGGGGCGGCGGTGGGCGTGAAAACAGGCGTCCTTGTCACCAATTGATACGCCTCGGCGGGGACTTCAGGCAAGACCACAACGGCGGTGGGGACGGGGGTGGGCGTTCCGTTCGGATAATAGCCAAAGGCGCTTTGCTGCGCTTCCGTCAATTCCGCCTCGCTGACGACAATGCCGCGCTTCTTCGCTTCCAGGCGAATCAGCTGCTCATTAATCATCTGGTCGAGGACGCTCTGCCCGACGACCTGGGGCGCATTTAACTGGGCTTCGATTTGCGCCAACTGGTTTTGAACGTCCATGCCAAAGAGGGCGTATTGAGAATATAAGTTATAGTTTGAAAGCAGGCGCTGGCGCTCCATCCGCACGCGGGGTTCAAACTGGCTGACGAGAATTTCGGCGTCTCCAACTTTAGCGACAGGCTTTCGCATCTGAAGGTAATAGACATCCAACAATCCATACCCCAGCAAAAGCAACACCGCCGCCACCATCCCAATAAATACATATAAGATGAGACGGCTCTGGCGTTTTTCGCGCTCCAGGCGCGCTATGTGTTTTTTATGCAAAACGGGCTTACCGCCCGAATCCTGGGTCATCGTCTTGCTCCTTTACGAATTAAATTCAACGCTCCAAAGGAAGAAGCGGCTTCAAGCGCCGCGCCAACATAATTACGGGGCATGGGAAAGTTCCCATGCCCCGTAAGGTTCGGCGCTTAGGAACGCCCGTCTTCGAGCGATTTGCCGCTGAAAGGCAAAAGCGCCACGTGGCGCGCCTGTTTAACTGCGGCGGCAATCGCGCGCTGGTGGCGGGCGCAGGCGCCGGTCTGCCGGCGCGGGCGAATCTTTCCCTCCTCCGTCACGTATTTACGCAACAGGTCCACCTTTTTATAATCAATGGTCAGCGCCTTGTCGGCGCAAAACTGGCAAAATTTGGGCTTGGCAAAAAACCTGCGGTCGCCGCCGGCTTCGCCGCTGCCCGAAGCGTAATTTCTTTCTTCACTCATGGCATACTCCAAAAACTAAAACGGAAATTCATCCTCCACGGCGGAAGAACCGTTCTCCGCTGCGACGGAATCAATTTCCTGATGGCTATCGCTTGCGTCGCGCCGGTCGCCGAGCATCATCATCTCGCTTGCCACGACCTCGACGCTGACATGTTTTTGCCCTTCCTTGCTTTCCCAGCGGCGGGTCTGCAAACGCCCTTCAATGTAAACTTGCTGCCCTTTGGTAAGATATTGCTTACAAATCTCCGCCAGATTGCCCCAGACGACCACGTTAAACCATTCGGTTTCGTTGTGACGCTCGCCGTCGGCGCTATTCCAGGTGCGCCCAACCGCCACCGTAAAGGTGGTGACGGGCTTCCCCGAAGGGGTATAACGCATTTCAGGGTCTTTTCCAAGATGACCGATGATTTGAATTTTATTCAGACCTCTACTCATAAGGACTCTCCTTGAAAGGGACCGGGCGGCGGGATAGCGGGCTAAGAGACGACGGAAAGCATGTGCCGGATAATCGGCTCTTGGTAACGCAGGTTGCGTTCCAATCCGGCGGTCGCTGCGGGCTTCATGGTCACGTTCATCAAAACGAACTGACCCTCGCGCTGTTTCTTGATGATGTAGGCAAGTTTACGCCTGCCCCACATCTCGACCTTGTCCACGCTGCCGCCTGATTCGCTAATCCAACCCTTGACCTTTTCAAGCAAAGCATTGAGGGCGTTTTCGTCCAGGTCGGGCTGGAATACACAAACCAATTCGTACTTACGCATAGGGAAAACCTCCTTTCCATGGGTCTGCTCCTGTTCGAGCCGTAGGCTTGCCAGGGGCGGAAAGGCACGTTGGATGAAGACGTACCTGATTCAGCGGGCGCAAGTTTACCACAAAAATTTCAATTGTGAACGGCGGTTTTAAGGGTTCTCTGGGAATTGCCGCGACTAACCCTCTCAGCCCCGAACATAAATCGGGTTGCTATAAATCCAGCCGCGCCGTCTTCCAAGATACCTGCGATACGCTTCGATTCGATACACGCCCGGGGCGGTGGCGATATAGGCGCAGGACGTTTTATTTCGCCACGTTTGAATCTCCCGTCCGTCTTTCAATAGGCGGATTTCCGCCGGCAATGGAAGTTTCGCCTGCAAGGTGACGCCGTTCTTCGCGGAGATTTCGTCTCCCATGACGGCTGTCTTTTCCATCCCCTGCCCGGTGAAGCGGAAGCCCCGCGTGGACGCGGGCAGGTCATAGCCGATAAAACAGCGCCCCGCCGCCAGCGCTTCGTAGATGAGTTTTTTGTCAGCGTTTACGTCGCCGCTTAAAGGTTCGGGCAAAAGAACGTGGGTGTTGACGGTGCGAAAATGAAATTCATAGGGATAGATAACGCGGCGGAGCGGTCCCAGGCTCAAGAGCAAAGCATGGGCGTCGGAACCGCCAATCGCCGCCACCCGCCCGCCCTGAGAAAGCAGTTCGTCCCATCTTTGCAGCGTGGCGGGAATCGGCTGGCGCGCAACCAGCGCGGGGAAAAAGGCGTAAAACAAACCATGCAGTTTGGTCGGGACGACGGTCTTCAATTCGCTGAGCGCGTTCCATAATTCGATGCCCGTGTAGTTTCGGACGGACCAATCTTCCCATGAAATATCAGGCTCTCCAAAGGCGGGCGCGGCGGGGTCGTCGGGATGAGCGAGGAAAGAAAGCCCGCCCGCTTCGCGCGCCTGGTCAATCAATCGCTGGGGATTGTCCGCGTAAACGGCAAGTTCGCGCCCGGCGCCAAAAACCAGGAGGTGATTCTTTTGCGGGTTTCTCGCCTGGTCGTGAATTTCCTCCCCAACCAAAAGAAGCGTCTTTTTGGTCTTTGCCTTGTAATAACCTTCGAATCCCTGCGCCAAAACATTATGGTCGGTGACGATAACAACGTCCAGCCCAGCGCGAAGGGCGGCGGCGGCAATGTCTTTGTGCGCGCCGCTGCCGTCGGAATAGCGGGTATGCATGTGCAGGTTAACGACAACTTCGAATTCGTCTTTCATGGTTTATCCTTTGATATTGAGTTTGACGATTCCATTCCCGGACGGGTATAATCTTCCCGCTAAATTCAAGGAGGCATTTCGTATGAAAAACGTTTTGGATATTGCGCTAATTATAGTCTCGGCGGGGTTAATTGCCGGAGTCATCCTGCAGAGCAAAGGCGCAGGGCTGGGCGGTCTCACCGGCGCAGACACAGGAGGCATCTTCACCGCCCGCCGCGGCATCGAACGCATCCTCTTCTGGATAACCATCGCGCTGGCGGCGATTTTCTTCGCGCTTGTATTCGCCGTCATCCTTACAAGATAGCGAAAGACTTCAGCCAACGGAGAGCCGCCGGCTCAAGCCCCCGGCGCGGGGGCGGCGGCGGCTCTTCTTATTTTTCAACTCATGATGAAAAAATTACGCTGGCAGATTTTGGTCGTTGCGGTCACCATCGTCATTGTCGCCTTGCTCCTGCTTAGCCAGCAGCCGGTAAGCGTTCCTTTTCTGCCTGAAGCCGCGCCGGGCGGCATCTACACCGAA